>JAZJYP010000082.1:0-8220 GCA_040390345.1 Pseudomonadota bacterium
ATTTCAATCCGGCCCTTCACGGGACTTGACGACATTAACAGTATCTACGCCACTTCACGGGGCGTCGATTGTGGCGTAGGGTGGGTCAGCGCGAAGCGCGTCACCCACCACAGCGTCATTCGTATTGCGTGCCAATGGCCAGCGGCCGCTGCCCCACCACCAGCTTGCCCTGCTGCGGCCAGTCGGTGAAGCGGTACAGCGCGACCTTGTAGAGGCCCATCGAATTGTCTTCGAACGGGTGCCCCTCTTGCACGGGCAAGTTGCCCATCACCTTGCCCGCCTGCTGGAACTGCACCGGCGGCGCCGCGTCGCTGTAGTCGAACTTGATGCCCACGCACTTCTTGCCGAGCAGGCGCATGCGGTAACCCGAATCGCGCTGCGCTTCAATCAGCTGTTCGCAGGCGGCGCGCAGTTCGGCCACGTCGTAGACGCCGTCCTCGCGCTCCTTGATCGAATAACGCCCGCTGAAGTAGAACAAATCCTTGTGGCGATTGAGGCGAATCACGGCATCGTCTTCGTAAGCTTGCTTGAGCATCGGCAGCACGGCGCGCCCGAGCGCATCGACGGGAATCTGCAGGTCGGTTTTCGCGCCCACCAGGCGCAGGGCCAGGCCGTCGAGCGAGGCGGCCTTGTCGATCGGACGGATTTGCATATGCGCCTGGATCAGCGGCCGGCTGCGCGTGAATTTTTCGAAGAAGGAGGCGGCCTTGTAGGCGTGGCGATAACTGCCCCATTCGGCATCGCGCTCGGCCGTCACGACCACGCGTGGCAGCGTGTCGTCCGCGTGCACGGGCAGGGGGAGCAGGGCAGTGGCAAGCAGCAATCGGACAAGCTTCATCGGTTTTCCAAAACAAAAAAAGGGTGCGCGATTATCGCGCGGCGCGCCAGGCGGCACCTGTGCCGGAAGGTAGAGAAGCCCCAAACATGACTTCTGGCACTTCGCAGCGGGCGCCGCCTCGCGTATCATTGTCTAATGATTAATAGAATTAAGCAAAATTACATTGGGATCATTGGCCTGGTCGGCTGCCTCGTCACCGGCGCCATCGACGGCGCCCATATCTGGCTGCGCGGCCCGAAAATCTACACGCCGCTTGGACGACTGGCCAGCTGGGCCGCTTCCCAGTTCGCAGCGCCGCCTTCCCTGACCAGCGCCGGTTCCGACTACAGCGCCTACGAATACTGGTTCTACCTGGCTGCCTATAGCGTCGCCATCGTCGTCTTTGCGCTGCTGTTCTGGCTGCGCACACGCCCTGCGCCGCGCCGTTCAGCCGCCAGTGCCAATGCCTTGCTGGCCATGCAGCTGGTCCTGAGCCTGTGTGCGGCGCAAAACCTGCTGTTCCTGCTGGCGGCGGAATTGCCCGTGGTGATGCCGCTGCGCCGCGCTGCCCAATGGGTGGTGCTGCAGGTGCTGTCGATGTACATGGTGATCGTCGTGCCGCTGCTGGGCACGGAACAGATGGGCAACGACGGCAATTTTCGCGGCCTCATGATTGAACTGGCCTTGCTGGCTGGCTGGCAGGCGATCGCCTTCGCCTTCGGCCATATGGCCTCGGTGGAGCGGCGCGGCCGCATCGACCTGGCCGCCACCAATGCCGAACTGCGCGCGACCCAGTTGCTGCTGGCCGACACCGTGCGCGCCACTGAGCGCATGCGCATCGCGCGCGACCTGCACGACATCGTCGGCCACCACCTCACGGCCCTGAACCTGCACCTGGACCTGGCCCTGCGCCAGGCCGACAGCGCGGCGCCGCCGGCCCTGCACACCTCGCGCGAGCTGGCCCACAAGCTGCTGGCCGAAGTGCGCGTGGTGGTCGGCAGCGAGCGCAGCGAGCGCCACATCGACCTGCGCGAAGCCTTGCTGGCGCTGTGCGCCGGCATCCCGGCACCGCAAATCACGTTGCAGTACCAGGAGGGCCTCGACATCGCCTCCGCCGCCGTCGCGCATACCTTGTTCTGCTGCGTCCAAGAAGCGATCAGCAACGCGGTGCGCCATGCCGGCGCCTCGGCGCTGGCGATCGAAGTGGCACAGCGCAGCGGCGCCATCGAAGTGCAGGTCTACGACGACGGGCGCGGTAACCGCAATGCGCCGGAGGGCAATGGGCTGCGCGGCATGCGCGAGCGCCTGGCCACGCTGGGCGGCGAGCTGACGGCGGCCAACCGCCCGGCGCGCGGCTTTGGCCTGCAGATCAACGTGCCGATGGCGGCGGCATGATCCGCGTCGCGCTGGTGGACGACCAGATGCTGGTGCGCAGCGGAATCCGTGGCCTGCTCGATTTGACGCCCGACATCCGCGTCGTCGCCGAAGCGGCCGATGCGCTGGAAGCGCCAGCCATCATCGCCGCAGCGCGCCCCGACGTGCTGCTGCTCGATATCCGCATGCCAAAGATGTCGGGCATCGAGCTGCTGCATGCGATGGCGGGCCGGCTGCCGCCAACCATCCTGCTCACCACTTTTGACGACGATGAAGCCCTGTTGGAGGGCATGCGTGCCGGCGCCAAGGGCTTCCTGCTGAAAGATATTTCGCTCGAACGGCTGGCTGAAGGCATCCGCAGCGTCGCTGCCGGCAGCACCGTGTTCCGTCCCGCACTGACCGAGCGCACGCGCACCGCTTTCGAGCGTTCGGCCGGCGTGGCCGATACCTCGCTCACCGAAACGCTGACCGCGCGCGAAACTGAAGTGCTGGCCCTGATCGCGGCCGGCTTCAACAATGGCGAGATCGCCTCCGCGCTGGGACCTTCCGAAGGCACGATCAAAAACCACGTGTCGAACATCCTGGCCAAGCTTGGCGTGCGCGACCGCGTGCGCGCCGTGCTGCGCGGCCTTGAACTGGGATATATCTGATGCGCGTTTGCCTTTTGCTGGCCCTGGCCGCACCGCTCGCCCTGGCCCAGCCCACCCGCATGGATATGCCGGAAGGGACCTACGACGCCTTCGTCGGCCTGACCGTCGCCACCAGCGGCAAGGAGACCTCGACCTTGCCGTGGCTGTCGGTGCAGTGGCCCAACGGCGTTTTTCTCACCATGACCAGCGACGATGGCATGAGCCTGGGCCTGCACCTGTCCGACTACCCCACCTATGACTATGGTCCTCTGCTGACGATGCGCTCGCGCGAGCAGCGCAGCGACACGGGCGGCGGCCAGCGCGGCTGGGTGGGCGACGGCGGCGGCTTCTTCGCCTGGCATATCGACCACAGCCTGGACTTGCAGACCCAGTTGATCTATGGCGGCGGGAGTGATCAGCGCGGCCTGTTCACCCAGACCGAAGTGCAGTTCGCCACCCACATCGCGAGCCATCACGACGCCACCCTGACCCTGGGTGCCCAACTGGCCAACCAGTCCTATCTGCAGTCGTATTTTGGCGTCAACGCGGCCCAGGCCGCAGCGGGCGGCACGCCCATGTACCAGCCGCGCGCCGGCCTGTTCAACACCTTCATCGCCACCCAGTGGGACTGGCAATTGGCCAACAAGTGGTGGATGTACACAGGCTTGCGCTACAACCGCCTCGCCGCAGCCGCCGCCGCCAGCCCGCTGGTCGACCGGCGCGGCCACGGCTCCCTTCATGTGGCCTTCGCCTATCATTATTGAAGGCCTATAGCACCAAAGTACAAGTGCATCCGCCTGCCTTCGCGCCTATAGTGATCTAAAGCAACATTCACTCGCCGGAGGTCTCAATGAGTACAGCTACCAGCCTGGGCACCATCGTCTTGCAGGGCACGACCGTGCCGGTGATCGATTTGAGTATCCGCCACAATCCCGCATTGCCCGTCTACGAACAGTTTTCCGTCGTCTTCACGGTGCTGCGCCCGGACGGCAGCACCTGCGGCATCGACGCCGACACGCTGGCGGGCAAAATCGTCTACGACGCGTGAGCATGCCCATGAAACTGCTTCCTTTCTTGCGCCTGGCGTGCGCGCTGTGCCTTGCCCTGGTCGCCACCTGCGCTGGCGCCGTCGACATCATTCCCCTGTATGTGATTTACGAGGGCGCGCCGTTCGCGCCGGACCAGCCCGGAAGCCTGAGCGACAAGCTGGCCACCAACCTCAATGAGCAGGCCAAGGGACGCTACCTGTTCGTGCCGACCGCCTTGCCGCGCAAGCGTGTGGAAGTCCTGATGGACGACCCCAACTGGCGCGGCGTGGTGGCCTGGGTCAACCCGGAATTCTTTGGCGACCGCAGCCATACCAAATACCTGTGGAGCGCGCCGCTCTACACCGACAGCAACCTCGTGCTCTCGCGCCGCGGCAGTCCGGTCGACTACAAGACCCCGCTGAGCTTGCGTGGCTTGCGCGTCGGGACCATCGACAGCTTCCGCCATCCCGACCTTGAACCGCTGTTCGCCGGCGGCGGCAGCATGCGCGCCGACGTTCATGCGCGCAGCCAGAACATGTTCAAGCTGCGCGCCGGCCGCATCGATGCCGTCCTGATGCAGGCCTCGGCGATGGCGCAGTTGCGCCGCGACCATCCGGACCTCGAGCAGTGGGCCCATATCGCGCGCCAGCCACAGGCGGTGTACCAGCGCCATCTGTTGGTGAGCAATGACCTGGCCCTGTACGGCCTGATCAACCACATGCTTGCGGACATGCAGCGCGAGCCGGCCTGGAAACAGCTTGCCGATATGTAGATTTACTACAGAATTGGCGCCTGGGGTACAATCGTGGGAAAGCATTCCAACGATTCCTCGCCTGCCGCCATGAGCTTTTCCGACCCTGTAGACCGCCACTTTTTGCGCCGCCGGCAAGTGCTGGGCGGCGCCATGGCCGCCGCCTTGCCGCTGATCTTGCCAGGCCATGCAGCGGCCAATAACGGCCCGCTGGTGGTGGGCGGTTTGCCCGTCACCTGCAACTTGACCTTGCCGGTGGCCTGTTCGGCGCGCGCGGCCACCAACGCCAAGGGCGGCACCCCGCTCGACTACGAATACAGCAAATACAATGGCTGGCCCGAGATCAAGGAATCCCTGATGACGGGCCGCATCCAGGCCGCCTACATGCTCGCCCCGCTGGTGATGGACCTGGTCGATAAAAAAATTCCGCTCAAGATCGTCTCGCTGGGCCACCGCTCCGGCGCCGTCATCATGGTGCGCACCGAATCGCCTTACAAGCACTTCAAGGACCTCAAGGGCAAGCGCGTGGCCATCCCGAGCCGCTTTGCCGTCGACTACCTGTTCCTGCGCAAGATGCTGGCGCGCGAAGGCATGACGCCCAAGGACCTGGACATCATCGAGATGGCGCCGCCCGATATGCCGGCTGCGCTGTACGCCAAGGCCGTCGACGCTTATTGCACCGGCGAGCCGTTCGGCGCCGCCGCCCAGCGCGCCGGCTACGCGCGCCCACTGGCGATGACGCGCGACGAATGGCGCAACTACATTTGCTGCGTGCTGACGGTGCGCGAAGAACTGATCCGCGATAATCGCCCGCTGGTGCAGGACCTGGTCAACCATGTGCAATCGGCCGGCACCTGGCTCGACGCCGCGCCGGCAAACCGCGCCAAGGCGGTGACGATCGCGGCCGGGCGCAAATTCTTCAACCAGGACCCCAACATCATCAAGTTCGTCATGGAGAACCCGGCCGACCGCGTCACCTATGGCGACTTGCGCATGATCCGCAGCGAATTCGACGAGCTGATGAGGCTCTCGCTCGAAGCGGGCACGCTGAAGAAGCCTGTTGAATACGAGCGCTACGTCGACGAGAGTTTCGTCAAGGCGCTCAAGCCGGCCACGATCTCGCTGTAACGATGCGTGCACTCGTTCTCTCCCTGCTGCTGGTGACGCAGCTCGCCAGTGCGGCCGACAAGCTCAAGGCCGGCGTGTTCGAGCCGCCGCGCATGGCGCCCGAGATCGCCAGCGGCGACTTCAAGCTCAGCGCCCAGCGCGGCAAGGTGGTGGTGCTGGAGTTTGGCTACACCTCCTGCCTCGATGTCTGCCCCGTGTCGCTGGCCATGCTGGCCCAGGCGCGCCAGAAGCTGGGCGACAAGCTGCAAGTGGTGTTCGTCACCGTCGACCCCGAGCGCGACACGCCGAAGGTGTTGCACGAGTACGTGGCCAAGTTTGATCCGAGTTTTGTCGGCATCACTGGCAGCGCCGCGCAGATGGCTGCCATCCGTACCGCCTATGGCATCACCGCGACGAAGAAAAAAGGCGAGGGCGGCGCCTACACGATGGGCCATTCGTCCTACCTCTATTTCATCGACCCGGCAGGCAAGCTGCGCGCGCTGATGCCGTTTGGCCGTCCGTCCGACGAGATCGTGCACGACGTGAACCTGCTGTCGCAGAAATGAAGCGCCTGCGCTGGTTGCCGCTGCTGCTGGCGCTGGCCGGCGTTTTGTGGGGTGCGTTCGCGCCCGTCGCCGGCGCCAGCCGCGACCAGCTGTTCAACATTCCCAAGGGCACCTGGGAGCGCCGCATGAAGGGCGACAAGGTCGAGATCCTGCCCGACACCATCCGCCTGACCCTGGGCGTGAAAGACGTGCTCCTGCTGCGCAACAGCGACACCGTGCCGCAGATTTTTGGCCCCGTGCTGATCATGCCCGGCCAGGACTTCCGCCTGCCGTTTGAGCAGGCGGCCGACTACCCCTTTGCCTGCACCGCCCACGCCAGCGGCCAGATGACCGTGCGCGTGCTGCCCCTGCCGGACCCCGGCTGGACGCGCCTGCGCTGGCGCATCGAGAACCTGGTCCAGGCTTACCGTTTTTCGTAGAGGACTGAGTGGAAAAACTGAAGAAAATCTGGCCCCCGATGGCCGTGCTGGCGGCCATTGTCGCCATGTGGTGGATCGTGGTCATTCAAACGGAGAGCGTGATCTTTCCCACGCCCTTGCAGGTGGTGACGGGCACGCTGGAGCTGGCTGCCGACGGCACGTTGTGGGAGCACATCGGTGCTTCGCTGTTCCGCGTTGGCATCGGCTTCAGCCTGGCTGTCGCCGTCGCCGTGCCGCTGGGTTTGTGGATGGGCCGCGTCGACGGCGCCTTCCGCACGCTGAACCCCGTGTTCCAGATCCTGCGCCCGATTTCGCCGATCGCCTGGATCCCGCTGGCCATCCTGTGGTTCGGCGTGGGCAATGTGTCGCCGATCTTCCTGATTTTCATCGCCGCCGTGTTCCCCATGATCGTGCAAACGGCCGCCGGCGTGCACACGATCGAAAAGCGCTACCTCAATGCCGCCGCCAATTTCGGCGTGTCGCGCGCGACCCTGTTCCGCCAGGTGATCATCCCGGCCGTGCTGCCCGAAATCATCGTCGGCATGCGCATCGGCCTCGGTGTGGCCTGGCTGGTGGTCGTCGCCGCCGAGATGATCGCGCTGCGCTCGGGCCTCGGTTACCTGATCATCGATTCACGCAATGCCGGCAACCGCTACGACCTCGTCATCGCCGGCATGATCATCATCGGCCTGATTGGCCTGCTGCTCGACGGGATCATGCGCCTGCTCGAGGGACTCAAACTGGTAAGGTGGCGCTATGGACGCTAAGATCGACATCAAGAACATCACCAAGCGCTTCGCCTCACTGCCGGTGGTGCAGGATGTGAGCCTGACGATCCAGGATGGCGAATTCGTCGCCATCGTCGGCCCGTCCGGCTGCGGCAAATCGACGCTGATGAAAATCGTCTCCGGCTTCGAGCAGCCCGACGAGGGCAGCGTCGTCATCGATGGCGTGGTGGCCAACAAACCGAGCGCCAAGGGCATCGTCATTTCGCAGCACGGCTCGGTGTTCCCCTGGCTGACGGTGCAGCAGAACCTGATGTTCGGCCTGAACGGCGACGGCCACGGCGACAAGGCCGCGCTGGCCGACCACTACGCGGCCATGGTGGGCTTGAAGGGCTTCGAGAACAGCTATCCGCACGAACTGTCGGGTGGCATGTTGAAGCGCGTGGAAATCGCCCGCGCGCTCGTCGTGAAGCCGGAAATCCTCTACATGGATGAGCCGTTTTCCGCACTCGATGCGTTGATGAATTTGAAGATGCGTACTGAATTATTGCGTGTGCTGGAGGAAGAGCGCCACACGGTGCTCCTGATCACGCATGATGTGGAGGAGGCAATCTATCTGGCCGACCGGATCATGGTGTTGTCGCCGCGACCGACGACGATCCAGGCCACCTTCGAAGTCAAGCAGCCGCACCCGCGCAAGCTGTCGAGTCCGGAACTGCAGCAACTCAAGGATGAGATCCTGGCTCAGCTGGGGTTGTAACCAACAGGGTGGGCATACTTTCCCACCCTCAGTTATGATGGGCA
>JAZJYP010000082.1:8230-52679 GCA_040390345.1 Pseudomonadota bacterium
GGATTCAGCGGGGCGGGCTATAACTGGGCGGCGTTCCCGCTCAATGCCGTGCTGTTTCCGGAAGGCGTGTTGCGCCTTCAGATATTCGAGGTGCGCTACCTCGACATGGTGCAGCGTTGCATGACCCAGGACCTGTCCTTCGGTGTTGTGCTGCTGACCCAGGGCGGTGAAGTGCTGGCGCCCACGGTGACCGAACAATTCATGCCTGGTGGGACCATGGCCATCATCGACCAGTCGATGTCGAACACGCCCGGCCTGTTGCACATCAATTGCCGCGGCGGAGCGCGCTTCGAAGTCTTGCACAGCGAACGCCGTCCCGGCGGCCTGTGGTGGGCCGAAGCGACCCTGGTCGAGCCGGACCTGCGCATTCCCATTCCCAGCGAATTGCAGGGCGCCGCCGATGCACTGGAACGCGTCTTCACGGCGCTCGACGAAGTGCCGCGCGAGCGCTGGCCCCTGTTGCCGCCTTTCCAGCTCGACGACTGCGGCTGGGTCGCCAACCGCTGGTGCGACTTGCTGCCCCTGCCCAATCCGCAAAAGCACAGCCTGCTGATGCTCGACAATCCCCTGATCCGCCTCGAACTGCTGCACGACATGCTCGACGAACACGGCTTGATCACGTCTTGAATTGATGTTGCCAGCAATGCGTGGCAATATGGGCAATCTTTCAGAGTCACGATGCCCGCATGCTCTCCAACACCCAGGCCAATCAGATCGGCAGCGAACTCGTCGAGCAAGCGGCGGCGCGCCGCCTGGCCGAGCGCAAGCGCCAGTCATTGTTGCGCGAGGCGCAGCTTGCGGTGCTGCGCAATCCGAAGCTGATCGCTGCATGGCTGTGCGTGACGGCCTTGGCGATAGCCGCCGCACTGTATTCGGAAAAATTCCAGCCATTTGGCAAGCTGCCGATGCTGGCCTATTGGGGCGCCAGCGCCATCCTGGTCAGTCCCGTGTGGTTCTACCGGTGCGCGTTAATCCGGCGCCATATTCGTGCCAAAACACTTGAAAAAGAGGACATCCGCAATGACCAATAAGACCGGCCGCTGCCTGTGCGGCGCAGTGCGCTTCACGCTCGCCACCGAAGCGCTGGCCACACGCATCTGCTGGTGCCGCGATTGCCAGCACCTGTCCGCCAACGGCACGGTGAACATGATTGTTGCCGCCGACGGCCTGACGATCGAAGGCCAGCTCGCCGAGCACATCAAGACCGCCGACAGCGGCAACGAAGTGACGCGCCAGTTCTGTCCGCGCTGCGGCACCCACCTGTTCGCCAAGTCCTCGGCACGCCCGCAATTCCGCGTCCTGCGCGCCGGCAACCTCGACGATCCCTCCAGCATCCAGCCGACAATGAACATCTGGTCCTCCAGCGCGCCGGCCTGGGCCTGCCTGGACACCTCGCTCGAGCGCGTGGACCACCAACCCGTGCCACCGAAGCCGGCACCAGCCAATTGTTGACAGCGGAAAAATCGTCTGCACTCTTGATCTACGGCTGATTTTTGCGGCTGATGCCGCACTGGAGTCATCAGATTGGAAATTTCGGTAACGCATGGTGAGCCTCGACGTCCCGTCGTCACGATGATTCAACAGGGCGTCGTTTGGGGCGCCATCTCGTTTGTCGCCATCATATTGACGATGTGCGCGGTCAAATTTTTGTTGCCCGTCGAACTGCGCGGATTGCATGCGGGTCGTGAGGTGTTTAACTTTGGTCTGGCGATGCAGATTTTTATGTGCGTCGTTTCTGGGCCGATTCTTGAAACGATCATGGTCCAGTTGCCGCTGGTGGAAATTCTCCGGCGTTTTTCCGTCCGTCCCATCGCTTGCATTGGAATCGGCTCGGCAATTTGGGGATTGGGACACTATCTGAACGGCGGCATTGCACATGGTGTCTCCGCCCTCACTGGTGGCGCCATGTTCACATTTGTCTACCTGCGCTACCGCGCCGGAGGCGTCGGGCCTGCCTTCTGGATGACGGTGTGTGCACACGCCAGCAACAACGCACTCGCATTGACCGTTAGCGCGGTGCTTCCCAATTTTTGACGTCGCCTGATCATAGGAGGTCGGCACCATGCTTCTGCAACGCAGAGAGTTTCTGAAAATGTCGACTGGCGTGCTCGCCGGACTTTCAGTGTCGACCATCGCGGCGGCGACGCCAGCGCCGCGATCGACGCTGGCCCAGATCGTTCACAACGCGGTGGCGTCGGGCGCCACGCCGGGCATCCAGGTGTGCGTCGTCAAGGATGGCCAGGCGCTGTCGAATATGTCAGCCGGCCACATGAACCTGGAAACGCAGTCATTGGTGGACGCGAAAACCATTTTCCGGATCGGCTCGATCACCAAGCAGTTCATTGGCGCAATGGTGCTCAAGCTCGATAGTGAGGGCGCGCTCGCGCTGGATAACCCGGCAGCCAAGTACCTGCCGGTGCTCGCCAGGCACGCGAGCTTTACCATCCGCGAACTTCTTCACCACACGGCCGGCGTGCACGACGACCAGGAGTCGCCGCCCGTGCCGGGACCGGTGACCCAGCTCCAGCTTGCCGAGGCAATCGCTAAGCAGAAGCAGTTTTTCGATTTCTCGCCCGGGACTGCTTGGCTGTACAGCAATGCGAACTATATCCTGCTAGGCGCGATCGTCGAGGCCGTCACCGGTGCAACGCTGGCCGACGTGGCAGCCAAACACATCAGTCGGCCGCTGCAGCTTGTGCGTACCAATTTTGATATAGCTGATGCCATCGTAATTGGCCGGGCCTCAGGCTATTCACTTCAGGATGAGACGAGGAAAACGTTCAAGAATGCGGCCTGGGTGGATGTGGTCCAAACGGGCGGCGCCGGCGCCATGAGGTCGAACTCCGCCGATTTGGCGCGATGGCATCAGGCTTTGCTTTTCGGCGATTTTTTATCGGGGAAGCAGCGCGAGATTTATCTAGCGCCAGCCAGGCTGCGCGACGGAAGGCTGTCCAGCGAAAACCGCTTCAGCGAACGTGACCGGCCAATGGGCGCGACGCAGTACGGCTTCGGCGTGCACCTGGACCGCTCCAGCACCGATCATGGCCTCATCGTTCACCACAATGGCTTCATCGACGGTTTCTCGACCTATCTGGCGACGCACATGCCGAGCAAGACGACGGTCGCGTGCCTGTGCAATATTGATCAGCATCCTGCCTTGCCATTCCGGGACATTCGACGCCATGTGTTCGCGGCCTATTTGCCGGCGCCGGCGACATGAGAATGCGTTAGGGTCTGTCCCCGATTTGATGGCGGAAAATTATCGCGCCAGATGCTTTGACGGCGAGCGCATCATCGAGCGCCGCTGGAAAAGGAAAATCCGGGGGCATCCGGTAATCGACGGAGATGACTTTGAATCCCTCGAATCCGGCCATCAGGATTGCTTCCCTGGTGCTCGCCTCAATTTCCCCAGTTCTTATGGATGAAAGTGATGTGTACTATATGACAAATTCAAGCATCGGGGACAGACCCCAATTGGTCGTTGTTGCTTTTCAGGCGCTGGCATTGACGCTGGAGCCGCTGGATTGCTGGTCGACGTAAGCCGAGAGCTGCTTGAGGGCGCGTGCCAGCGCGAGGCCGGGATTGTTCGTTTCGGCTTTCGTTGCGTAGGCCTGGGCTTCTTCGGCGCTGACCGTGCCGTCGCCATTGGTGTCGGCCGGATCACTGCTGGTCGCGCTGCTGGCGCCGCTTCCACCTTGCGGCGGGGGCGGCGGTGGCGGCTTCTCGCCGCCATGGGCGGGCGGTGGGCCACGGTGTTCGCCATGTCCTTTCCCCTGCACTGACTGCGCGTTGAGCTGTTCGACAACCTTGTTGATGGCATCGCTTAGTTCGGTCTTGCTGACTTGTCCATCCCCGTTCGCATCAAACTGCTTGAGCACCTTGGTGGCGTCCTCGCTAGTGGCGTCCTTGCCCAGCGCCGCCTGCAATTCGTCGGCGTCAATGTATCCCTGTTTCTTCGTGTCAAGGTTGGTGAAGAGCTTGTCGGCCCATTGGGATGCGGTACTGCTGCTGATGCTTGCCACCATGATCTGCTCCTGAAAGCCTGTTCGTTGAATAGGGTAACGGCAGGCTTTCGGATGGCGTCAGGGTCGGTCTTGTAAAGGAATGTAAAACGGGGTTAAGGCGCGGATGTCGGCACGGGCAGCGGCGCCGGGCGCTGGGCGGTGGGCTGGCCGGCCAGGGCGGCGCGGTTGCGCCCTTCCTGTTTGGCGCGGTACAGGGCCTGGTCGGCGTCATGGACGAGGATTTCAGCGCTGTTGTGCTCGTGCGGCACCAAGGCGGCGATGCCGATGCTGATCGTCACCACGCCATACGGTGAGCCGGCATGCGGCACGCCCAGGCGCTGCAAGTCTTCACAAATCGCGCGGGCGATGAGCAGGGCGTCGGGCCCGTTGGTAGCGGGGATCAGCAGGGCGAATTCTTCACCGCCGTAGCGCGCGGCCAGGTCGCTGGTGCGCCGTGCGTGGTTGGCGATGACGTTGGCAACGTCGCGCAGGCACTGGTCGCCGGCCTGGTGGCCGTAGCGGTCGTTGAAGGCTTTGAAATGGTCGACGTCGAGCATCACCAGCGACAGCGGCAGGTTGGCGCGCTTGGCGCGGCGCCATTCGGCCTTCAGGGCGCCGTCGAAACCGCGCCGGTTGGTGATGCCGGTCAGGCTGTCGGTCGTCGACAGCGCTTCGAGCTTGGCGTTGCTGCCTTCGAGCTCGCGCGTGCGCGCAGCCACCAGTTCTTCCAGTTGCACTTTCTGGCGCGTCAGGCGGCGCACGCGCAGGCGGTAGGCTGTCGCGAGAATGCCCGTCGCCAGCAGCACCGCGGCGGCGCGGAACCACCAGGTTTCCCAGTACGGCGGGGTGATGCTGATGGTCAGGCTGGCAGCGCGTTCGCTCCACACGCCCTGGTCGTTGGCAGCCTTCACTTCAAACACGTAGTCGCCGGGATTGAGGTTGGTGTAGGTGGCGCTGCGGTGCTCGGCGTCGGTCTCAACCCAGTCGCGGTCGAAGCCGGCCAGGCGGTAGGCATAGGTGTTCCTGGCTGGGTTGGCGTAGTGCAGGGCTGCGAATTCGAGCGAAAACACCGAGTCCTGCACCGACAGGGTCAGCGAGGTCGGCGCCGTCACGGGCCCGGCCAGCTTGACGCCGTCGCCGCGCTGGGCGCCCTTGAGCGAGCGGTTGAACACGCTCACGTCGGTGATGGCCACTTGTGGCGCGATCGAGCGGCTCTGCACTTGGCCGGGATGCACGGCCGTCATGCCGCGCACGCCGCCAAAGTAGAGCGTGCCGTCCGGCGCGGCGTAGGCGGCGGCCACGGTGAAGCCTTCGGTCAGGCCATCGGTGGGGGTGAAGTTGGTCACGCGCCCGGTGTTGGGGTCAAGCCGGGTCAGGCCGGCCGAGGTGCTGATCCACAGCATGCCGGACGGGTCGGCGCGCACCGCCAGCACCTTGGTGTGGCCGACACTGTTCTTGAAGGCGAAGCTGCGGAAACTGATATGGCCATCGACAGCGGTGATCACTTCGTTGAGGCCCTTGGCGGTGCCGGCCCAGACGCGGCCCTGGGCATCTTCGAACAGGGTCGATACATTGTCGTCGCCGAGGGAATTGGCGTCGCCGGGCACGTGGTGGAAGTGGGTGAACTTGCCGCTGGCCGGGTCGAGCAGGTCGAGTCCGCCGCCATTCCATTCCGAGCCCATCCAGACGCGCCCTTTGCGGTCTTCGACGATGGCGGTAGTGCCGGTGACGCTGCGCGAGGTGGGGTCGTTCGGATTGTGGACGAAGAGCTGGCGCGCGCCCGTACCCGGGTGGTAGCGCACCACGTCGCGCCCGGTGCCCAGCCACAGCGTGCCGCCGCTGCCGGGGCTGATGGCGTTGATGAAGTCGGAGGCGATATTGTCGAAGTGGATGACGGTAAATTTGCCGTCCGGCTGGTCGAGCCGGTTCAGGCCGGCCGCGGTGCCCACCCACAGCGGGCCTTCCGGCTGCTGGTAGAGGCTGTAGATGATGGGGTTCGACAGGGCACCAGGGCGCTTCGGATCGGCGTGGTAGTAGTTGCTGATCTTGCCGCTGGCCGGATCGAACAGGGCCATGCCGCTATTGGTGCCCAGCCACAGCTTGCTGCGCGGGGCACCAGCCAGGGCTTGCAGCGAGTTGTTCGGGATCGGGTTGGCCGGTTCGGCGTCGAAGGGGATGAAGCGCTGGAAGCCCTGGCTGTTCAGGTTGACGAGGGCAATGCCGTCGGTGAAGGTGGCAATCCACAGCATGCCGGCGCGGTCTTCCATGATGGCGCGCACGTGGTCGGAAGGCAGGCTGAACTGGTCGTTGGGGCGGTTGGTGAAATGCTCGGCGCTGCTGGCGCCCTTGTCCCAGCGCAGCAGGCCGGCCGACAGGGTGCCGGCCCAGACGCTGTCGTTGTGGTCAGCGAAGAAGTAATTCACGCGCGAGACGGGGCCGTCGAGGCGGCGGCGCGAGGCCCACTCGCTGCCGGCCTGCCAGGTCAGCGTGCCGGACTCGGTGCCGATCCACAGGGTGCGGCTGCGGTCGAAGTGCAGGGCGCGCACGATGTTCAGTTTGGGATCGGGCGCGGCATCGCTGTCGATGCGGTGGTGTTCGAAGCGCCCGCCAGTCGCGGGCAGGTAGTCCAGGCCGCCCGGCCAGGTGGCCACCCACAGGCCGCCATGGTCGTCCAGGGCCAGGGCATTGAGGTCGTTGCTGGCCAGGCTGTCGGGCTTGGCAGGGTCGTGGGTGTAGAGCGTGAAGGTGCCCTTGGCCGGGTCGAAGTGCTGCAGGCCGCCCCAGGTGGCCAGCCACATGCCGTTCTGGCCGTCCGAGATGATGGACTTGATGATCAGCTGGCTCGATGGGCCGGGTGGTGGCGCGAAGCGGGTGAAGTCGTCGGTCTCGGGATTGAAGCGCGCCAGGCCGTTCTGGGTGCCGGCCCAGATGTGGCCGGCGCGGTCTTCGAACAGGGCCGAGACGCGGTCGTGCGGCAGGCTGTGCAGGTTGTGCGGGCTGTTGAGGTATTTGACAGCCTGGTAGCCGTTGTAGCGGTACAGGCCGCCCGTATGGGTGCCGATCCAGATGAAGCCCTGGCGGTCCTGCAGCAGCGACAGGGTCGACAGTTCGTCGGCGCCGAGCGAGCCGAGGCGCTTGAAGCGCAAGGTCGAGGTGGGCGTGGCGCAGGCCGACCATGCCAGCATCAGCAGGCACAGGCAGGCGAGGGCGCGGCGCAGGGTCACAGGGAAGGTTTCATGCATAGGTCCTTATTGTTACATACGATGGCGCAACAAGCGACGCGTGCGTGACAGCACCGGCGCTTCGATGGCGTGCCACGACAACATGGCCAGCGGGACGATCACGGCCAGGCCGGCAGCCAGCAGGGGCAGGGCGTCGAGCGCGGGGAAGCTGCTGCGCAGCATCAGCAGCACCGGCCAGTGCCAGATGTAGATGCCGTAGGAATAGTCGTTCTTGCGCAGGTGTGCCCAGCCGGTGGAGCGTGCGGTGCCGGCCCACAGGCCCAGCGCGCACATGGCCAGCGCCAGGCCGAAGAAGGTCAGGCCGCTGGGTGTCATTGCCTGCGAACGGGTCCAGTTCAGCGCGATCAGCACCAGCGCGCAAGCGACATGGCGCCAGCCTACGCGCACTGACGCGGCCAGGGTATAGAGCAGCATGCCGGACAAGAAGAGTGACCACATCGGCACTTCCCAGATGTAACCGGAAAGCACGGTCGGGAACAGGTTGGCCGCCAGCAGCAGGAAGATGGCGGCGCCGCGCAGCCAGGTGCGCATCGGCAGGACCGCACACATGCCAACCAGCGCGACCATCACATACATGCGGCCTTCCCAGTACAGGGTCCAGAGCGGGCCGTTCAAGTCCTGGCCGGCGAGTACGCCGGCAATGCGCAGTTCGGCCGGCGGGATGTTGTAGACCAGGCCATGCAGCACCGAGCCGCCGAAAATGTAGCGCCAGGGCGCGCCGTCGAGCAAGCCATGCCAGCCGCTGGGCGAATAGAAGGTCACGGCCACGACGGTCGAGATGAGCAGGCAGGCAAACAGGCCGGGCACGATGCGCGCCACGCGGCGCAGGGCAAAGCGCAGGGCATGCGGGTCGCGCGCCCAGCTTTGCGTGATGAAGATGCCGCTGATGAGGAAGAACACGCCCACCGCCATCATCCCCAGGTCGCTCACCGGGGCAACGAGGGCGCTGACCGGGTCGAGCGCGCCCGGGTGCACCGTGTTGAGCTGGTAGGCATGGAACACCACCACCAGCAGCGCGCACACCAGGCGCACGAAATTAAAGCCGTTGTCGTGCGAATCGATGGCGTTGGCGAGCGAGCGGGTGACCCGGAGGTTCAATGTCATATTGATAATGCCTGCTAGGCGGAAATGGGTGCGAAGGCGCAGTGTAAACCAAGAAACCGTGACAGTTGAAGGGATTTAGGGTATCGTTTACGGCACTATTAGTGCATCTACGCCCGTGCGCCCGAGTTTTCGGGTCTTGCCAGCACGACGGCGCGTTCCAATCAATCAGGAAGAACAGGGCCTCCCCGTCGGGAAGCTTGGGAAATTTATGTCCGAAACACCGATCACCCCCGAAGCGGCCAGCGCGCCCACCGTGCGTTTTACCGACTTCGGTCTCGCGCCTGAAATCCTGCGCGCTTTGTCCGACCAGGGTTATGTCAACCCGACCCCGATCCAGGCCCAGGCCATCCCCATCGTCATGCAAGGGCGCGACGTCATGGGCGCCGCCCAGACCGGCACCGGCAAGACGGCCGGTTTCTCGCTGCCGATCATCCAGCTGCTGCTGGCGCACGCCAATCCGTCGATGTCGCCGGCGCGCCACCCGGTGCGCGCGCTGATCCTCACGCCAACGCGCGAACTGGCGGTGCAGGTGGCCGAAAACGTCAAGGCCTACTCCCAGCACACGCCGCTGCGCTCGACCGTCGTCTTTGGCGGCATGGACATGAAGCCGCAGACCGTCATCCTGCGCAATGGCGTGGAAATCGTCATCGCCACGCCGGGCCGCCTGCTCGACCACGTGGAGCAGAAGAACGTCTCGCTCGGCCAGGTGCAGATGCTGGTCATGGACGAAGCGGACCGCATGCTCGACATGGGCTTCCTGCCGGACCTGCAGCGCATCATCAACATGCTGCCGAAGAAGCGCCAGAACCTGATGTTCTCGGCCACCTTCTCGCCCGAGATCAAGAAGCTGGCCAACAGCTTCCTGAACGACCCGGTGACGATTGAAGTGGCGCGTTCGAACGCGACCGCCGACAAGGTCACGCAAGTGGTCTACAAGGTTGCCGACGAAGCCAAGCGCGACGTCGTTGCCCATTTGCTGCGCGGACGCGACCTGAAACAGGTGCTGGTGTTCTCGAATACGAAGATCGGCGCCTCGCGCCTGTCACGCTCGCTGGAACAGGAAGGCATCAAGGCCACTGCCATCCACGGCGACAAGACGCAGCAGGAGCGCATGGCCGCACTGGAAGCGTTCAAGAAGGGCGAGATCGACGTGCTGGTCGCCACCGACGTGGCCGCGCGCGGCCTCGACATCTCGGACCTGCCGTGCGTGATCAACTACGACTTGCCTTACAACGCCGAAGACTATGTGCACCGCATTGGCCGCACCGGCCGCGCGGGCGCTTCCGGCGACGCCATCTCGATCTACTCGGACAAGGATGAACGCCTGCTGGCCGACATCGAAAAGCTGATCAAGCAGACCATCAAGCGTGGCGAGCTGGAAGGCTTCGTCGCCTCGTCCTCGTCCTCGCGTGCGCGCGATGGCGGCGAGCGCTTCCCCGAGCGCCGTTCGCGCCGCAGCGAAGGCGATGCGCCGGCGGCCCGTCCGCCACGCACGACCAGCAGCGGCCCGGCCCCGCGCCGCGAGAAGGTCGATCCCTGGTTCCTCAAGCCTTACGAGCCAACGGTGGCCGCCCAGCCGGTCGAGCGCGCACCGGTGGCCTCGGGCAAACCGGCCAAGCAAAAGGTCGCGGCCCTGTTGGGCGGCCTGCCAAAACAGTAAGCATGGAGCGCTCCCACGCGCTGGACGGCCTGCGCGGCTTTGCCGCCGCGGCCGTTATTTTTTACCATGCGATCCTGCATAACGACGCCGGCATGATCGAGCGGGTGCTGTTCCGCCCGATCCAGGCGCTGGGCAGCTTTTATGATGTGCTGCTCAAGCTGGCGCTGCAGGTCCAGCACGGCGAGACCGCCGTCTACGTCTTCTTTGTCCTTTCCGGTACCGTGCTGCAGCTCTCGCTGGCGCGTCGCGGCGATGCGCTCGCGTTCACGCGCGCGCGCCTGCTGCGCCTGTATCCGCCGCTGATTGCCTGCCTGCTGCTGTTCTATGGGCTGTCGCTGCTCGGCTTGCCCGGCTATCCGCATTTCACGCCGCAAGCGTTTATCGAGAACGCCTCGCTGTGGAAGATCTCGATGCACGGCCCCAGTACCACCATCCAGGTGGAAGTGATGGCCATTCCCTTCATCCTGGCCGCCTGGCTGGCGCGCAAGCACCTTGGCCTGCCGGCGCTGGTGATTGGCTTTGTGGTTGCCACGCTGGCGCTCGATAACCCTGCGCTGGTGTTCGGCCTGCCGAATATGCACGCCTACCTGCTCGCCTTCATGGCCGGTATGATCGTGGCCGATCCGGCGCTGCGCCCCATGATGCAGAAGGTCCCGCCCGGCTCGTGGTGGCTGGCGCTGGTGGCGCTGGTGTTTTGCCGGATGTTCCATCCCCAGGGGTCGATGCCGGCGTTGATCTGCATGACCGTGTGCGCGGCTTTCCTGGTCGCCGGCCTGCTGCATGGCGAGCGCGGTTCGCTGCACCGCCTGATGGAAGGGCGCCTGGCGCAGGCGCTGGGCAAGGTCAGCTTCAGCCTCTACCTGCTCAATGTACCGATCGCCTGCGTGGTGTGGTCGTTCACCGACCAGTTTGCGTGGCCGAAGGAGCATGTTCTTGAAGCGGGCATCCTGACGGGCTTCCTGTCGCTGGCCTTGACCTGGCCGGTAGCGTGGCTGAGCGAGCGTTATATCGAGCGGCCATCAATAGCGTTGGCGCGCCGCACGGTGGGTGAGCGCAGCGCTACCCACCACGCATTCAGTCGCCGCTGCCCACTTCCACCGCCATCAAGCCGAGCCCGATCTTGCGCTCGTCGCCCGAGGCGCCAATATCCTTGGGCGAAATCGGCTGCGGAATCGTGAACGTCACCTTGCGCTGTTTGCCGTCCGTCTGCAGGCGCACCAGCGACTCCTGCGGAATCAAGGTGACGCGGAATTTGGTCGTCGCATCGCCCGCCGTCGCCGTGAACCATTGATCCGCATTCGGTCCATAAGCCATGGCCGTCACCAACAGGTTGGCATGCTTGGGCAGGGGATTCTTGAACTCCAGCGTGACCGTCGACCCGAGCGACCAGCGCCCCCAGGTCTCAGGATTGGCGAAGCCGCTGTAGCTCGCCAGCAGGTCCGGATGTGCGGTCTTGCTCGACATATCGGCCTTGCCCAGCGAGTGATGCGCCAGGTGCAGGCGCACCAGCTGGAAATCCGGTGTCGTCACCGACGCTGTGAAGCCCTCGGGCAGCGCATGCTTGCCGACGACGATCAGCCATTTCTGGCGCGGCGGGATCATTGACAGGTCCAGCGGCATGTCCTTTTCCACATGAACGAGCTGCACGTCGGCCTGGCTGGCATAAAACTTCGCGCGCATCAGCGACGACAGTTCGGTGCCGGCGATGGCCAGCTGCTTCTGGTCGGCCGGCGTCAAATGGTCGCGCAGGTACTGGCCGGCCAGGTCGAAGGAGCTGGCGTAGTGCTGCTGCTTCAGGTAAGGATCAAAAGCTTCCCAGGCATTCCAGCACATCAGCGGTGCGGCCCCGAAGATGAACAGGCGGGCAGCCAGGTCCTGGCGCCAAATCCACAGCGCCAGCGTCGCCGTGCCGAGCCAGAACGCCATCATCAGGTCGAGCGAGGCGCCTTCCGGGCAGTCGATGAAATTGAGGCGGAAGTCGAGCGGCACATGCACCGTGCCATACCAGGCGGCGGCGGCCAGCGCGGCGGCGATGGCTGCGGGTAGCCAGTAGCGTGCGCGCGGCTGCCAGGCGCCGATGCGCGCGCCTGCCACCATCAACAGCAGCGGGAAGGCGAAGTCGTAATAGCGCATGTGGATGCGCAGGCCTTCGACGCGGTACATCGAGGCCGTGTAGCCGATCGTCATGGCCAGCGGGGCGCCCAGCATCAGCACCGTGTACACCATCAGCGTGCGCGAAGGCTCGCTGGCGGCATCGCGCGTGAGCTTGTGCACGGCTGTCAGGATCAGCGTGGCCAGCGGCAGGCCAAACATCAATGCCAGCAGCATGCCATGGCCGGCGCCGTTGCGCAGCGCATCGGGCACGATGGTGAGCAGGCGCGCGACAAGATTGGCGTTTTCAGCCTGGACGCCGTAGAAGGCGCCGAACAGGTGCAGGCCGTTGGCGCCCGCCAGCAGGTAGCCCAGGCCAAAACGCAGACCCAGCGCCAGGGCAGCCGTGAGCAGGGGCGCGGCGAGCATGGTCCAGCGCGATTCGACCGGCGCGCGCCAGCGCGCATAGGCGATGAACAGGCACAGG
This sequence comes from Pseudomonadota bacterium, assembly GCA_040390345.1. Lineage (GTDB taxonomy): Bacteria > Pseudomonadota > Gammaproteobacteria > Burkholderiales > Burkholderiaceae_D > Telluria_A. The sequence goes on from JAZJYP010000082.1 coordinate 20,819, forward strand.
GCCGGCAGCAGGAAGACCGCGTGCACCTTCGTCAGCAGCATCATGCCCAGCGCGGCACCGGCCAGCAGGGCGTGCGCGGCCCAGTGCATGGCGCGGCGTGTCAGCGCGACCCAGGCCAGCACGGAAAAGCCGAAGAAGTACATCGACTCGGGCATGAAATAAGTCGTCAACGAATTGACCGGGCCAAACATCGACAGCAGCGTGATCGCCAGTGCGGTGATGCGCCCGCACACGCTGCGCGCCGTCAGGTAGATGAAGGGCGCGGAAGCGACAAAGAAGCCAATATTGAGTCCGCGCGCGCAGGACAGGAAGCGGAAATCGCAGGCATTGGTGCTGCCGAAGATCCACAGGTAAAGGTAGGACGGCAGGCCGGCGTCGGCCAGGGCGGTAATGCGCGCGTAGGTGCTGTAATACAGTTCGTCGGCAAAGACGAAGGGATGCAGGCCGCGGCTGCGCATCAGCAGCAGCACGCTGAAGGACAGCATGCCAAGCGCGAACAGGAGCGGTGCGCCACGGCGGCGCAGGAAAGGCATCGTCATTTGAAGATCCAGATTTTACCCAGCACGAAACCGACCAGGGCCACCAACGGCAGCGAGATGATCTTGCCGATCAGCGGGCTGTCGAGGTAAGTGGCGGCCAGGTGGACGCACACGAGAGTGAGCCCGTAATTGAGCGCGACCACGCAGGCATAGCGCGAGAAGCTGGCGGGCGTGGCGGCGTGGCGGAAGGTCAGGCTGCTGTGGAAGACGTAGTTGACCGACAGGCCGGCGCCAAAGCCGGCGGTGGCGGCGGCGCCGTAGTGCAGGCCGGCGCCGATCAACAACTGCATCAGGCCGATGTCCACCAGGGCCGAGGTCACACCGCCAACGAGGTAGATGCCGAACTGGCGGCGGTGCGCAAACAATCTACGCATGCGGGCCTTTGAATACCGTTTTCTTGTGCATCGGCCGGCGCGGCACCGAGGCGATATCGTAGGCCAGGAAGGCGAGGATCAGCTGCAGGCCCATCATCACGGGCAGGGCGGCCAGCATCACGGTGCCGGCCGGCGTCGGCACGCCGGCATGGGCGGACTGCCACCAGTGCGACAGGCCGTAGGTGGTGCCGAAAACGACCATGCCCACGCCCAGCGGCAGCTCGATCGAGGCGAGCGACATATTGCGCAAGTAGTAGTTGTAGAACAGGCGCTTGAAGAAATTGCGCACGTGCTTGGCCAGGAATTCGGTGACGATCTTCGAGATCTTCAGGTTGCTCACTTCGTCGCCATAGACTGCGTCCATCGGCACGTCCACCACGGCGGCGTGCAGGGTATTAAGGCGGAACAGCATGTCCGTTTCAAAGAAGTAGCGGCGGCTGATCTTATCGAATGGCAGGTGGCGCGCGGCGTCGGCGTGGATCGCCGTGTAGCCGTTGGTGGGGTCGAACAGGTCCCAGTACCCGGACGAGAGCTTCGTCATCAAGGACAGCACGGCATTGCCGAACAGGCGCATTGGTGGCATGGCGCGGATCTGTTCGAGGTCGTAGAAGCGGTTGCCCTTGGTGTAGTCGGCCTCTCCGGCCAGGATCGGCGCGATGAAGGCGGGAATGAGGGCCGGGTCCATCTGGCCGTCGCCGTCGACCTTGACGATCACGCTGGCGCCATCGGCGATCGCCGCCGCGTAGCCGGTCATGACGGCGCCGCCCACGCCCTGGTTCTCCGCGTGTTCGAGCACGCGCACGCGCGCGTCCTGGCAGTTGGCGCGCACAAAAGCGCCCGAGGCCTCGGGACATTTGTCGTCGACGACGTAGATCAGGCTCACTTCCGGACCGATCCCGGCGATCACGCCGAGGATGTGGCGGGTCACCTTGTAGCTGGGGATGACAACGGCGATCTGGCTCACTTGGCTTCTCCCGGGACGGTTTTGTACCACTGGCCGCGCACGACGGCGTTCATCAGCTGCCCGGCGCTGTCGCGCCAGGTCAGCCAGGGCATGCCGGTCGAGGTGGGCGCCTTGCCGGCCTTGAACAAGGGCAGCCATGCCTTGATACTGTCGGCCAGCGCTTGCGGCTCCAGGCCGGAAAAGTAATGGGCATGCTCGCCCGCCACTTCGCAGAAGACGGGCAGGTCGCGCGCGATGATCGGCACGCCGTGCTGGGCACATTCGATCAGCGGCAGGCCGAAGCCTTCGCCTTCGGATGGCGAGAGCAGGGCGGAGGTCGTCTTGTAGAGCTTTTCCAGCATTTCGTCGGACACGCCGGGGAGCCAGAACAGGCGCTTGTTTTTCTCGACGTGTTTTTCCATGCGCTCGGCCAGCTTGTCCATCATCCAGCCCTGTTTGCCGACAATGACGAGGTTGACGTCCACACCTTGTTGCCACAGCAGCTCGAAGGCGGCCAGCGTTTGCGTGTGGCCCTTGCGCGGCTCCACTGTGCCCACCATCAGGAAGCTGGGTCGGCTGGCCACGCCGTTGAACACCAGCTGCGCATGCGCGGGCAGGCCGGTGGTTGGAGCGCTGGCGCCCAGGTCGGCGCCCAGGTGGAACCAGGCGATATTCAGGGGCGCGGCGCGGCGCGCGGGCTGCTTGCCGTACCAGGTGGCCAGTTCGTCGGCGACGGCGCGCGAGATGCAGATGACGCCATCGGCCACGGTGGCGACGGTATCGAGGAAGTCGCCGAAGTATTGTTCGGTCCCGAAGGGGAACACGTCGGGGCGCAGCACGGGCAGCAGGTCGTAGACGACGAAGTAGATCTCGGCGCCACGGTCGCGCATCGATTGCAGCAGATCGTGGTTCTGGCGGATGCCGTTGGTGAACAGGTCCAGGCCCAGGAACACGTCGCCGGGGCGCAGGTCGATCGGTGCGTCTTCGAGGCGCAAGTCCTTCTCGCCGATCATGCCCAGGGTGTAGCGGCGCGCGTACTGGTAGCTGCGATTGCTGCCGGTGCTGAACACCGGCTCGATGCGGAAGCCCGGCGGCGGTTCGGCGATCAATGCCAGCAGTACGCTGCGCACGACACGCTGGATCCCGGTCTTGAGGTCCGTCGTCACCATCGCCGAGACATCGACGAAGAGCTGGCGCTGGCCGGCCTGCGGTGCGTTGAAGGCGATGGCGCGGGCGGCGTCGCCCAGCTCCACGTCTTCGACATGGCCGGCAATGCTCGCGATGGCGTCGATGGCGTTGCGGTAGACGCTGTGGCGGCTGTGCGTGGCGAAGTGTTCGATGGCGTCGTGGTACTGTTGGCCGACGCGGTCGGGCGTGTGGTGTTCGCGCATCAGCGTCAATGCGCCGTCGGACAGGCGCCCCCGTTCGCCGGTGTCGTTGCGCAGGCTGGCCAGGGCGTCGGCCAATTGGCCGCAAGTGAAGTGGTCGGGCAGCTTGAGCAGGGCGCTGGACGGGATTTCGGCGGTCGAACCATGCGCATTGGCGATGGTGGGCAGGCCGTGCAGCAGGCAGTCCAGCACGGCGGCCGAGGTTTCGCCGCGCGTGTCGCAGCGCAGCTGGACGGCGCAGTCGCTGGCGGCCAGGTAGTCGGCATAGGCTTCGGCGCTGACAAAGCCGGTGACGGTGATGCGCTTGGCGGCGGCGCTCTTTTCCATCTTGTGGGTCAGGTTGGCGCCATAGCGGCCCGGGTCGTTCTGGCCCACGAAGACCAGCTTGCACTGCGGGTCGCTTGCTAACGGTGAGCGCAGGAAGGCGTCGAGCAGTTCTTCATTGAGTTTGGTGCGGCCCAGCATGCCATATGTGGCGACGACGAAATCGTCCTCGGCCAGGCCCAGGCGGGCGCGCGCTTCGGCGCGGTCGCTGTTGTTGCGCTTGCCGCGCAGGAGCGGGATGGTGCGCCAGTCGGCGGCCACGCCCTTGCCGTACCAGTCGTCGGCCAGGCGGTGCGAAAAATCGGAATGGACGATGACGCCGCTGGCGTGATCGAGCACGCCTTTGTTGAGCGGGTACTTCCAGATCGAGGGGTTGCGGCCGATCTTCAGGTGGTCGGCCAGGGCCGAGTAACCGTGTGATTCATACAGCCCGCGCAGGTAGCACTGGGGCAGGTAGCCGTCGCGCTCGAGGTTATCGAGCACGCTGGAGAGGAAGAAGTCGTGCAACACCACGATGCCGGGGTGGCGGCGAATCAGCTCAAACATATGCTGGTGCACACCCGAATTGCCGAAGTGGTAGACCACGCGCTCGAATTCATGGGCGTGGTCTTCGAACCATTCGAGCGAACGCACCGGGAAGTGCGCAGTCAGGTTGGCGTCGCTGACGGTGGGCTGGTCGACGATCAGTTCGACGAGGTAGAAGTGCGACAGTTCCATCACCAGTTCGGCGCTGTAGTCGGCGATGCCGGATTTTTCCGGCGGCAGCGGCGAAATGTGGGCCAGGCGCGGGCGCGTCTTGGGACGGGCCGCGGTGACGTTGGCAGGCAGCGCAAAGGTAGCCAGGTCGAGCTGTTCGACCGTTGTCCATGGCGCAGTTTCGTCGATGGCGCCAACGACCACGTCCGGCATCAAGGTGGCGAGGAAGTGGCGGCGCACGATGGCGGCGGCCTGCTCGGACCATTCGGTGCCGGCCAGCGGCAGGTCATAGACCAGCACGTGGGCGCGCGGCAGCAGGCCGGCGAACGCGTGGCGCAGCGCCTCGATGGTGGCTGGATAGCGGTTGGACAGGGCGACGAAGGTGTCTGCTGCGCCGTTGGCGCGCGCGAGGTCCTGGGCATGGGCCAGCGCTGTGGGCGCGGTGCCGGCCTGGCAAGATTGAAGGTCAATGACGATGCGCATGGATTAGCTGTTGTGCACGCGGTGGCGCGTGTTCTTGATGTCTTGCAGGACGCTGCGCGCAGCGGAGGGCAGGCCGCGCAGTTCTTCCGGCACCTGGATGTCTTCCGGTGCGGCTTCCACCGCGCTCTGGCGCACGTTGGCGAGCTTTTGCGACACCAGGTCGCCCAGTGCCGGGAAGCGGCGCATGACGGGAATGAGCAGGCGGCGCGCCGTCTCGCTGGCGGTGATGCGGCGCACGATGGCGCGTGGCAGGCCACCACTGCGGATTACGCCGATCTTGTGGCGCACGCTACGCAGCGGGCGTGTGACGCGCCAGGAAGCACTGGCGAGTGTGTTGTTCAAATTCGTTTCGAGGTCGCGCGCCCACAGGATGGTTTGCTGGTTGCTGGTTTGGGCGGCGGCGAGGGCATGGCGCAGGGTTTCGATTTCGGCGTCGGCGTCGAGCTTTTCTTCGATGGCCTGGTGGGCGCGCGCGCTGGCCCCTTCAAACTTCTTGAAGTGGGCAGCCGCTTCGGCAAGGGCGTCGGCGGTGGCCGCGTCGGCGCTGTTGGCGCGCGCTTCCAGGTTCAGGCACAGTTCGCGTGCGGCCGCATTGGCCGTCCAGGCCTTGTCCAGGTGGTGCGTAATGAAGTCATCGAAGACGTTGGGCTGCACGCCGAAAGCGGCCAGCAGTTCCTGATGTTCGTCGGCCACGTAGTAGCGGTTCAGACCGTCGAAATACGTGAACTGGTAACGCTGGCCGGTGATCTGGTTTTCCCACGCGGCGTGGTTGCTCTCGCGGCTGCCCGGCAGCGTCGCTTCGACCACCAGCACCCACGGGCGCCAGCGCACGAAGTCCATGCCGCGCAGGACTTCGCCTTCGAAGCCTTCGACGTCGATCTTCAAAAAGTGCACATCGCCCTGCACATGTTCCGCGCAGATGGCGGCCAGGGTGCGCAGCGGGACCGCCGTTTCGACGACCTCGTGGCCGTCGGCGCGGTGGGCGGCGGCGACGGCCGGGTCTGTGCTGGCCCAGCCGTTCATGTCCGGCACGTCATACAGGGTGATCGAGCCTTCTTGCGCACCGGCTGCGACGGCCAGGTTCACGTCGCGCGGGCGCTGTTCCATGAACTGCTGGTGGTAGGCGGGCATCGGTTCGATATTGATGCCGCGCCAGCCAGCGTCGTAAAAGGCCTTGGTGACCGAGTGCATGACCGGGTCGTTGGCGCCGGCGTCAATGTAGAAGCCGTTCTTGATGTGGCCCAGTGCGCGCCATAGCAGCACGTCTTCGTAATTCTGGGCGTAGGAGATAAAGGTCATGGTCGTTGAATAGCGATGACGGGGTCAAGCCATGCCGAACCTTCGAAATGCGGGCGGCGCATATTCATCACCGTGAACACGAGGGCGAGGTCGCGCCATTCGTAGTTGTTCACCAGGTGGGTTTCGGTACTGACGATGGCGGTGGCGACGGAGTAGGTGCCGGCGCCGAGGTTCATCGGGAAGGCAAAGCGGAACACGATTTCTTCGCCGGCGGTAACGGCGTCGAGCGGCAGTTCCTTCAGGTGCGTATTGGTGCCGTACATCGGCTGGCCGAGGCGGTCCTTGATCATATAGCCAAGCACCATGCGCGGAATGTCGGCGCGCGCCTTCACCTTTACTTGCAACGTCACGACGGCGCCCACATCGACCACTTCGACGCGCTCGCCGTCCGCGTCGAGCAGGGCAATGTCGGCCACGGTCGCTTCGCCGGTGCCGGAAATGGTCTGGGTCTTGCCGTTGCCAAGGTCGGTCAGGCGCAACGTTTCGTTTTCGCGTTCGGCGATCATGGCATTGTAGTAGTCCATGATTTCCTCGGGCTTGCCCTGGCGTGACAGGCGCCCGCCATCGAGCAGGATGGCGCGGTCGCACACCGACTGGATGGCCTGCTTGTCGTGCGAGACCAGCAGCAAGGTCGTGCCCTGCTGGCGGAACTGGCGAATGCGGTCGAAGCTCTTGTGCTGGAAGTAAGTGTCGCCCACCGACAGCGCTTCGTCGACGATGAGCACGTCCGGGCGGCGTGCCGTGGCCACCGAGAAGGCCAGGCGCATCTGCATGCCGCTTGAATAGATGCGCACCGGCTGGTCGATGTAGTCGCCGATGTCGGCGAAGGCTTCGATGTGCGGCATCAGTTCGAGGATCTCGTCGACCGTGAGCCCCAGCAGCTGGCCCGCCATCAGCACGTTCTGGCGGCCCGTGAAATCGGGATGGAAGCCCATGCCCAGTTCCAGCAGCGCCGCCACGCGGCCGGTGATGTGCACGCCGCCCGTGGTGGGCACGGTGGTGCCGGTGATCAGTTTGAGGAGCGTGCTTTTGCCGGCGCCGTTAATGCCGATCAGGCCCACGGCCTCGCCAGGCGCGACCTCGAAGCTCACGTCCTGCAGCACCCATTTGAGCTTATGCTGTGGGCCCTTGAACGGGAACACCCATTCGGCCAGGCGCGACCAGCGCGTTGGATACTGCTTGTAGGCCTTGCCCAGGTTGGCGACGTGGATGGTGCCCATCAGAGTTCGTCCACCATTTCGCCGGAGCGCTTGCGGAACAGGCGCATGCCGAACCCGCACAGCAGCAGCGAGATCAGCAGCGCCGGCAGCAGGCTGGCCCAGTCGGGCGCGCAGCCGGCCACGAGGATGGTCTGGTAGGCGCCGATGATGGGCGCCATCGGATTAAAGGCCAGCATGCCGCGCACTTCTTCCGGCAGGATCGAAGCGCTGTAGACGATGGGCGTGAACCAGAACCAGAACTGGGTGAAGATGGTGAAGAACTGGCCGACGTCGCGGAAGAACACATTGAGCACGCCGACGATCATGCCCAGGCCGATGGCAAAGAGCACTTGCAGCAGCAGGATCGGCACGATGGCGATGAACACCCAGCCGGGGAAATTGCCCGAGCCAATGAGGAACAGCGTGAACAGGCCGAAGATGATGCCGAAATTGAGCAGGGCATTGAGCACGATGATCAGGGGCAGGCAGATGCGCGGGAAGCTGATCTTCTTGATCAGGTTGGCCTGTTCGATGAACATGGTCTGGGCGCGTGCCGTGATTTCCGAGAACAGGCCCCAGGTCAGGATGCCGGCGCACAGGTAGATGCTGTAGGCGAAGCTCGAATCGCTGCCGGGCAGGCGCGAGCGCATCACCTGCGAGAAGATCACCGTGTAGACGATGATCATGGCCAGCGGGCTGAGGATGGCCCAGGCTGCGCCCAGGATGGCGTTGCCGTACTTGGCCTGGAATTCGCGCTTGACGCTGCCCAGCACAAAGCCGCGGTATGCCCAGACGCCACGAAGCATCGTGCTGGAGATCATGCGGGCTTCCTGCGGGCTGGCGTCATAGGGTTGGTCGGTTCAAATAAGGGCGAAATTATACTCCAGCAGTGGTGGGCGCCTGCGCCCACCCTACGGCGTCGCGGACATGGCCACTCGTTGGGTGGGCGCAGGCGCCCACGCATCAGCGTCATGATCCCTGCACCAGCTTTTGCAGCGCGTCGGGCTTGATGATGATGAGGCGGTGCGAATCCTTTTGCACGATCCCTTGCTGGACCAGCGTGAGCAGCGCGCGCGTAACCGTCTCGCGGCTCGTGTTGATCATGTTGGCAATGTCCTGGTGTGTCGGCAGGTTCTCCACCGTCGCCGGCGCGCCCGGCGCTGCCGGCGGCTTTTGCATCAGCACCAGGTAGGTGAAAATGCGCTTGGCCGTGTTGTTGATCGACAGGAGGGCGCGGAATTCGGAGTCGCGCTGGATCTTCTGGGCCAGGTGGCGCAGCATCTGGCTCGCTACCGACGGCGAATGGGCAAACAGGTGCATCGCCAGCGGCGCCGGCAGGAAGGCCACCAGCACTTCGCTCGTGGCCACCACCGAGGCCGAGCGCGTTGAATTGTTGATCAGGGCGATTTCGCCAAAAAAGTCGCCCGGCACCAGCATGCGCAGGCCGATCGCGCGTCCGTCTTCGGTCACGTCGATCACCTGCAACTGGCCCGACAGCAGGAACAGCAGGCCGTCGCCGCTGCCGCCCTTGTGCAGCACCACTTCGCGCTTGGCGTAAGAGCGGATGCGCAACTCGGCCTTCACCCGCGTCATCTCCTCGTCGCTCAATTCGGCCAGCAGCGGAATCTTGCGCAGGTAGATGGCGATCTGGGGCGACTCGGGCGCCGCCGTCGCGTCGCTGGGTGGGCTGCCTGCCTTGTCGGTTGAAGTCATCGGGTCCGGTGGTAACAATTAGAAGACGCCGTACAGATGGGCGCACAGGCCCGCAAATACAATCCCCGCCGTATTGGCGCCGATATCGCGCCAGCAGAAGCCGCGATCGGGCACCAGCATCTGCAGGCATTCGATCAGCACACCGACGGCGAACACGCCGAGCAGCCAGGCTGCGCCATCGCGCGCATCGTGGGCCATGCGCAGGGCTAATGCTGCCAGTATGCCAAAGCCGGCGAAGTGCAGCAGCTTGTCATTGGGCAGCGGCGGCAGGTAACGGTTCGGAATCAGGCAGCCGGCACACAGCGCCGCGCCCGTCGCCAGCAGCAGAGCGAGGTTCAGGTCGATCGTCATGGCGTCTGCCATTGCCAGCTCAGCTGCACTTGGCGGTTATTGTACTCAAAGATGGTGATGTTTTCGCGATTGCGCACCAGGCGGGCCTCGATCTGCAGGTTCTGGTTCTTCTTGACGGGATAGGTCAGGGTGGCGCGCAGCACGTGGGTGACCTGGTCGCGCACCTGGTCGACAAAGCCGGGCAGGTAGGCCGAATCGCTGGTCCAGGTCTGGCGCGTGTAGGCCGCATCGCCGATCCAGCCCCGTTCCAGGTTTTTGCGCACGAGCAGGTTGCTGAACCAGCCCTGGCGGCTGCCGCCCGGGCGCGCCTCGCGCGCATGGTCGACCAGGTAACCGGCGGCGGCGCTGGCGAACAGGCCGTCGCGCCGGTAGGTGAACTGGCCGCGCAGCTCGTAGGTGTTGGCGTCGAAATTGGTCAAGGTCAGGTACTGGGTATGCGTGATCCCTCCCATCAGCGTGAACTGGGTGCTGTTGGGCAGCGGCAGCGGCGGGCCGATACGCGCCTGCAGCTGGGCCTGGCGCTGGTAAAAACGCCCGCCCAGCGACACCAGGCCCAGCATGCCGGTGGTGCGCAGTGTCCAGCGGCCGAAGCGGTAGGGCGTTTCGATGCCGGTGAACAGGGACGCGCTGTTGTATTGGGTCAGGCTGTCGTTGTGGCGGCCCTGGAACTGGACGAAGCCCATGCTGCCGTTGGGCGTCACTTCACGCAGGTATTCGGCCGAGAGCACGGTGTACTGGTCATGCTTGGGCTTGAAGTCGGCCGACAGCTCGACTTCCTTGCCGGTACTCTGGACCACATAATGCGGGTCGAGCGCGCCCTGGTTGACGTTCTGGTCGATGCCGCGCCCGAACACCACTGTTGACGAGCGGATCGCCTGCCAGCTCTGGCAGCCCTGGTCGCGCGCCTCGTTGATGACATCGAGGATGCCTTGCGGCGGATTGAAGCGCTGTTCGATGGCCGCGAACAGGCGTTCGGCTTCGTCGGCGTGGCCCAGGCCACACTGCAGCAGCGCCAGTTCCAGCCACGCGCCGGCGTTTTGCGGCTCCCTGGCGATCTGGCGCGTGAGCGCTTCCGAAGCATCGTTCTTGCGGCCCTCGGCGATCGATTGCAGCGCCTCCTGGTACAGGTCCTGCTGCACCGGCGCCGGCACTGGTGTTTGCGCCTGCGCCGTGCCTGCGACGGCCAACCACATCAGCAGAGGGTAGGGTGGGTAAGCGCGACGCGCGTCACCCACCAGGCGCCGCGTTGACGCGAACATGGTGGCAATGGTCCGGCTCATGCAAGCTCCGGATCGATGGTGTACAGCATGGTCGGTTTTTCCTTGCCGCGCAGGAGGCGCTCGCCAAGCAGGATGAAGCTGTGGCGGCGCGCCCGCTCCACGGTGCCGGCGCCGACGATGACGTTGTGCGGGAAGTCACGCGCGGCCTGCTCCAGGCGCGAGGCCGTGTTGACGCTGTCACCCACGGCCGTATAGATGCTGCGGAAGCTGGTGCCGAAATCGCCCGCCATGGCCAGGCCGGAATCGATGCCGATACGCACGCGCAGCGGCGGATTGCCGGCTTTCTCGCGCTGGGCTGACAACAAGGCCACGCGGCGCGTGATTTCCTGCGCCGCATCGAGTGCCAGGTCGGCATGGTGTTCAACCGGCAGCGGCGCGCCCCAGAAGGCCACCAGGCCGTCGCCCGTGTACTTGTCCAGCGTGCCTTCCTTGGCGATGACGGGACCGGTAAGGCAATCGAGGAAGTCGCGTGTGAGCTTGGCCGCCTCTTCGACGGGCAGCGATTCGACTTGCGTTGTATAGCCTTCCATGTCGGCGATGAGGGTCGTCACATCGAGCTGGCGCGGCTTGAGTGGGTCGTCCACGTCGCTGCGCAGCAGCTGCGCCACCACTTCCGGCGCCACGTACTGGCGCAGGGTGTCGAGCAGGTGGCGCGACTTGGTTTGTGTGAGCTGCCACTGGTAGGGTACTGCCACGGCCAGCAGGAACAGGTTACTGATCAAGGGGCCGGTGGTGGAAAAATCAGGGTCGTGCACGCTGGTGAAGTAGGCCAGCACCAGCCAGGCCAGCGACACGGCGCCGAGCGTGCCGACGCTGGCCGCAGCCGACAGGCGCGGGAAGGCGAAGGTAGCCAGCAGCGCCGCCACGGCCGCAAACAACAGGGCGAAACTGCGTCCCGGCCAAGGCAGGGGCGTATGGCCGGCCTGGCGCTCCAGCAGGGTCGAGAGCACCGCGGCTTGTACGCCCAGGCCGGGCCGGTTGGCCGCCAATGGTGTGGTCACACGGTCGGCAAGGCCCAGTGAGGACGAGCCCACCAGTACCAGGCGGCCTTGGGCACTTGCTGGGTCGATCGACTGGTCGAGGATGTCGGCCGCCGAGACGACGGTGTAGGCGCTCCAGTCGCGCTGGTAAGCCACGCGCATCGGGCCCGTATCGGCCAACGGCAGTTTGCCGGCACCGGTGCAGCAATTGATCAGGGCCAGGGTCAAGGCCTGGTACTGCTTGCCTTCGTAGCTGGTAATGAGGGGCACGCGGCGCAGCGCACCGTCAGGGTCGGGAATGAAACCGATGCTGCCCACGTTCTGCGCCACAGACAGGCCGGCGTGGTTGGCGATGAAACCGGTCGCCTCGACGCCGCCTGCCTTGTATAGCGTGGTGGCGCCGGCGAGCTGGCCAGAGCGCAGCGTTTCCGGGCGGTTGGCCTGGAAATCGAAAGCCTGCGGCAGCACCACGGGACCGTGTGCGGCCAGCATCGCCAGGCGCGCGTCACCGGCGGCATCGAGCGGTTTGTCGAACACGATATCGAGGGCCACACCATGTGCGCTGTATTGGGTCAGCAGGATTTCGACCAGGTCGGCGATGCGCGCGCGCGGCCAGGGCCATGGGCCCAGCTTGGCAAAGCTCGCCTCGTCGACGTCGACGACGAGCACGCGCGGCTCCGGCGCATCGGTCTGCTGCAGGCGCACGAAGCCATCGCGCAGCCATTCATTGGCAAACAGGGCCGGGCCGCTGCCCCATTGGGACAGCGCGGTCAGCGCCACAGCGGCCAGCGCAATGGCCGCGCGGACCAGGCCGGGCGGGATGCGCAAGCGTTTGCGGTGGACGGTAGCAGTCAAAGTCGGTTCAGCCACGCGGCCCCGGAGAGATGTGCTGATGCACAAATGTTAAGAAATAAACATGCAGTATACCGTGTCAGCGTGTGTCGTGGGTCACACTTTCCCATAAGGCCCAGTCTAAAGCGGATCGGCGCTACTTGATCAAATGCAAGGCGGCTGGCCCCTCATGCACGGCATTGGTAACAATCTTCTTGTCGAGCGTGGCGAGTTTCCCCTGATTGGCACGGGCCAGGGCCAGCAAGTAGGTATCGGTTACTTGCTCGGGTGAGAGTAGATGCCGCGCGTGGAAGTGCTTCGTATCGAAGAGGCTCAGTTCATCTGGCCAAAACTGGTGACCGGGCAGGTTGCACAGTCCCTGCAGGTAGGGCAAGACAGCAGCCGGTGTCCCAGGTGAATTGGGGTACGAGGAACGTCCAAGGATGCGCACGACCGCATTTTGCGTCAGAGGGCAGCTGGCCCAAGCCACATGCCCGGTCGCGGCAAACCAGGTATGGGTTCTCAAATGCGAAACATGGGACGGATCGATCAGTGCGATCAACACGTTCACGTCGAGGAGATATCTCATTCGAGTTCATCGCGCAAACGATTGACGACTTCCAGCGTGACCGGCAACGATCCGGCCTGAATTGGCAACAAGGGCACGCCATTACGCTTGGCCGGTTGTGCCTTTTTTGGTTGCAAGCCGTGGCGGGCAAGGGCCGAGATGACTGCACCCAAGCTCTTTCCCTGGGTTTGCGCCAAGTTCCGGGCGGCGGCAAGAATGTCGTCGTCAATGGCGAGGGTGGTTCTCATGATGTTCCTTTCGCATCAGACATCAAGCATCATTTTAACGCGATGCCATTGCCGTGGCGTTCCATCCGCACAACGCGTCTGCTACAAGATGTAACGCCGGCCGGCTACGGCCGAGATTGGTCTAAAATGTGACGGTCATCACGGAAAGTCATCTGCCAGGCCGGATAATGGCAGATAAAGGGGAATACTATGTTGCGTCATCTTGTTACAACCATCAGTCTCGCGCTTGCCGCGCAGCTGGCCATTGCGGGCGACGCCGGCAAGGTCATCTACGCCGTGGGCGCCACCCAGATGGCCGACCAGCCTGTCAAGGAGGGGGCGGTAGTACAGGAAGGCGCCATGTTCACCACCGGCGCCGACGGTTTCATCTACATCAAGACCATCGACAATGGCCTGTTCATCCTGCGCCCGAACACCAAGGCCCGCATTGCCGCCTACCACGTGGACGCCAAGAACCCGGCCAACACCCGCATCAAGCTTGAACTGCTCTCCGGCGTGGCACGCAGCCGCTCGGGCGAAGCGGTCAAGCTGGCGCGCCAGAATTTCCGCTTCAACACGCCCGTTGCCGCCATCGGCGTGCGCGGCACCGATTTCACCGTCTTCACCGACCAGGAAACTTCGCGCGTGGCCGTCGTCTCCGGCGCCATCGTCATGACCGGCCTGGGCGGCGCCTGCCACGCGGACGGCTTCGGCCCCTGCGAAGGCAATGCGGCGCGCGAACTGTCGGCCACCCAGCGCGGCCAGCTCTTGCAGCTGCAAAAAGGACAGGCTGCCCCGACCCTGGTGACCGGTGGTGCGCCCGACCAGATCGCGCCACCGCGCCCTGATGAGCCGATCGGCAAGAATGGCGGCGTCAACAGCAGCTCGACCTTGGTGGCCACCGAACCGAACCTGGACGCCAAGAAGGGTGCCAGCCTGAACCAGAGCCAGAACCAGAATCCCGGCAGCGGCACGCCCGGCGGCGGCACGCCGTCGGACAATACGGTACCGCCCGAGAGCGGCACCGTCACGCCGCCGGTGGACAACACGCCGCCGCCGGTGATCGTGGCGAAGAACGAGCGCGGCATCGTCTGGGGGCGCTGGCAGCCGGTGCTGGACCAGGCCGCTTCTTTCGACCCGAACGCCGAGCGCGCCAATGGCGCTACCTTGGTTGCCGTCGCGGGCAACTTCATGCTGATGCGCAAACCGGGCGACAACTACGTCAGCGCCGAGCGCGGCAGCGTCGGCTTCAGCCTCAAGTCGGGCGAAGCCTATATATATAGTGATGACGCGAGCAAAACGACGGTCGCGGCCAAGGTCGACAATGGGCAATTGACGGTCGACTTCGGCAAGGCCAGCTTTGCCACCAGCTTCGACCTGACCGGCGCGGGCAGCGTCTACAAGATGAAGGCCGACGGCGTCATCGGCAGCGATGGCCGCATGTACGGCAATAACCAGTACACCCACCCGGCGACGACGAATATGGCCCTCGATGGCCTGTTGGGCAATGACAACGGTGGCAGCGCCGTTTATATCTTCCAGAGCCGTCTTGACGCGACCCATACGAGTAATGGCGCCCTTTCCTGGGGCCATTAATCCAAATCTGTCCTATACTTGTGGCAGCCCCGGCAAGATTGCCGGGGCTGTCGCATTTTCGACCCGCCTTAATTTTTGTTTCAAGGTGTAAGCCCCTACGGGTTTACCCCTATGGCACTGCACGCAAGTTCTTGCCTTCGGAGAAATCTTCTCCCATAATGGGCCGCCGTAATAATTTAGTGAAATAAATCATCGTTTATGAGGATATTGTTCGAATTTGTGATGTCCGTCACATTTCCGATCAATACCTTCTGGGATGATGCGCTACGTTGGGTTGCAGAAGTCAGTACGTGAAGCTGCAAAATTCTTTTTTTTTGATTCTTGATCTCTTAGGAGTACCAAATGGCACTTTATACCGATGCAATTCAGAAGCTGTACGTTGCCTACTTCAGCCGCCCAGCAGACTTCGGTGGTCTGAACTATTGGGAAGGCGTCGTCGAAGCCGCTAACGGTTCGACCGCAGCCGTTTCCGCAGCTTTCGCCGCTTCCGCAGAATACAAAGCCAACTACGGCGGCCTGGACAGCGTCCACGCTGTTGAAGCCGTATACGTGAACCTGTTCGGCCGCGCTGCTGAACCAGCTGGTCTGGCATTCTGGGCTCTGGCTCTGGACAACAAGATCCTGACGATCGACAAGATCGTGACCGCTATCGCTTCCGGCGCACAAGGTTCCGACCTCGATGCTTACAACGCGAAAGTGCAAGTCGCTACGGCCTTCACCGCAGCCCTGGACACCACCACGGAAATCCTGAACTACAGCGGCGACAATGCCAATGCTGCAGCAAAGGCCTTCATCTCGACGATCACCACCTCCGCACAAGCGACTGCAGCTGTTGTGCCAGCCGCACTGGACGCTTCTGTCGCCGCTGTTGTGCTGGCCGGCACCCCTGTGCCACCAGTGACCAACGTCAATCTGACCACCGCTCTTGATACCCTGGTTGGCGGCGCAGGCAATGACACCTTCAACGGCACCATCGGTGCTGGCGCAGCGTCGACCCTCACGACCCTGGACAACATCGACGGCAAAGGCGGCAACAACATCCTGAACGTTAGCGATTTGACCGGTGGTACCAGCCTGCCAGGTGGCCTGGCTGTGTCGAGCGTGCAAACCGTGAACGTCCAGTCCGCTGGCGCATCGGTGATCGACGTGACCAAAGGTTTCACCGGCCTGACGACGCTGAACATCAATGTGTCGACCGGCGCTGACAACATCACCGCCGGTTCGCAGGCTGTGACCGTTGTTGATACCGCAGGCAAAGTCACCATTGCTGGTGGCTCGACCCAGACCGTCACCACCGCTGGCGGCGTAGCCCTGTCCGGCGCGACCGGCGCTATCACCGTGACCGACACCGCACAAGGTACTGCCACGACCACCATTGACGACGGCACCAATGTCAGCCTGACCGCATCGACGACCGACGGCACTGCAGCCGGCACGATCAACGTCGGCGGCGGCTCGGCGCCTAGTGGCACCGTCGCTGTTGTTCAAAACGCGACCATCACTGGTACCCACACTGCTCCAGCCGTGTCCGTGACTGGCGGTACCGTTGACACGATCACCATCAACGAAGTCCAGAAGACCCTGGACGGCGCTGCCGTGACCACCGCTGGCACCGTCACCGTGGCGGGCAAGTCGACCACGACGTCCGTGTCCGTGACCGAAACGACCGCGCAAGCTGCTGTTGCCAAAGCAACCGCAGTGGCCGCTGTCACCGAGTCCAGCGCCGTGACCTTCGGCGTGCTGAAGTCGGGCGATTCCCTGAGTGTTGGCGGCCTGGTCTTCACGGCCAACGCCAACATGACGGCTGCTCAAGTTGCTGCCGCCTTTGCCAACCTGACCACTGGCGCAGTCCAGGGCAATGCCACCACCGGCGTCTACACCGGCGTAGTTGCCGGCTGGACCTCGGGCGCTGCGTCGACTGCCACCGTGCCGTTCACCAGCACCGCGGCGGGTCCACAGACCAACCTGTCGGTCGGCGTTGTCCTGACCAATACCAGCGGCCTCTCGGCTGCTCCTACCTACGTTGAAGTTGATGGCGTCGCCGCCATCAAGGCCAACGCTGGTACGCAAGGTATTGCCAACGGCGCTGTGCTGATCACCGATGCCAAGTACGGCACCGGCGTCAACACGATCGCTACCGTGGCACTGGATGGTTTCGCTTCCGGTACCCAGATCAAGTCCGACGCGCTGACCACCCTGTCGCTGTCGAACGCTGACTCGGCATCGGCTTCGGTGTACAACAACACCGCTGCAGCCCTGACGCTGAACCTGAACGGCTTCACCACCGGCACCCTGTCGCTGGATGCTGGCGCTGCCAAGTACACCGCCCTGGCCATCAAGACCGCTACGGCTGACTCGGACATGACCCTGACGTCGACCGCGACGACGGCCATCACCGTTTCCGGTTCCAACGCTGTCAACCTGGGCACGACCGCGGCTCACCTGACCACGCTGAAGACCGTTACGGTTTCCGGCGCTGCTGGCGCTTCGATCGATGCCACCGGTTCGACCACGGTAACCGACTTCAACGCTTCGGCTTCCTCGGGTGCCAACGGCGCCACTATCGACGGCACCAAGGCAACCTACGAAGGCGGTACCGGTGCTGATACCGTCGTGCTGACCACCGTGAACTCGAGCAAAGCCATCTCCCTGGGCGATGGCAATGACTCGATCACGCTGGCTTCGGGCACCACGCTGCCAACCGGCGCCATCACCGGCGGCAACGGTACCGATACCGTCAACATGGTTGCTGCCGACGCAGTGACGGCTTCCCTGTCGGCTGTCTTCGCTTCCAAAGTGAGCGGCTTCGAAGTTCTGGGCCTGTCCGGCGGCGCAGCGGCGCAACTGGTGCACGTTGATACGCTCGGCGCATTCAACTCCGTCACGACCAGTGGCGAAGCTGATGCCGGCGTCCTGACGATGGACGGCTTCACGTCCGGCGGCACGCTGACCTTGAATGGCAGCATCGCTGGTACCACCGGTGCCTACGTTGTGTCGAGCAGCGCCTTCACGACGCCAACGACCGACGTGTTCAACATCGTGCTGTCGAAGTCGAACGCTGGCATCACCGCCGGTTCGGTAACGGCTGCCAAGGTCGAGACGATCAATATCGCCGCCAACGACACCAAGTCGGGCGTGACGGCTGGTTCGCACACCGATACCCTGAACCTGGTTGCAGCTGATGCCACCACGATCAAGGTCACCGGCAATGCGCACCTGACCCTGACCTCGGCCAACACGGCTGTGACCTCGATCGACGCTTCGGCAATGACCGGTGGCATCACCGTGACCGCCGCTGGTACCGTTGCTGAAACCATCAAAGGTGGTGCTGCTTCGAACACCCTGACCGCTTCGACCGGTACCCTGGCTGATGTGCTGATCGGTGGCGCTGCTGCCGATACGCTGACCGCCAACGCCGGTCTGTCGACCCTGACCGGTGGTGCTGGCCGCGATACCTTCGTGATCCAGACCCCATCGACCAACTTGAACTCGTATGCAACGATCACCGACGCATCGGTGGGCGACACGATCAAGATGGCCGTACTGGGTGCTGATACCTTCTCGCAATCGAAGATCACCCTGGGTGGCACCGCTGTGTTCCAGGATTATGCCAACGCCGCGATCAACGCTGGTGGCGACGCGCATGTGAATGGCGCCATCGCATGGTTCCAGTACAACGGCGACACCTACATCGTGGAAAGCCTGCACAATGCAGTAACGACCCACGACTTCCAGAACGGCTCCGACATCGTTGTCAAGCTGACTGGTCTGGTTGACCTGAGCCACACCTCGCTGAGCACCGCGAACGGCACCCTGCTGATCGGCTAATCACCCTGGATGAGCGGGCGCGAGCCCGCCTCCCAGCCGCTGAATTTAGCGGGAGCACAGACGAATCCCGCCCTTGCAAAAGGGCGGGATTTTTTTCTTCTCGCGTTGTTTTTGCAGGTAATGCATGTTATTTTGTGATGTGCATCACATTATTCATTGTTTTTGAGCGATAATGTCACGCCTGCCTGCGATATTGCAGGCCAGAGGCCGCGTAGGCGGACTGTTGGGCGCCGCCCCGGTTCCCTCCTGTTGTATCACTGTGCAGACCATCCATGAAAAAACCAAACAAACCGTATAACGAAATCGAACAGGCGTTGCGGACGTTCAAAAGCACCTTTGTCACCGTCGGCACGTTTAGCGCGATCAGCAATCTGTTGATGCTGGTGCCTTCGATTTACATGTTGCAGGTCTATGACCGGGTGCTGGCCAGCCGCAATGAAATTACGCTGCTGATGCTGACACTGATGATGCTCGGTGCTTACTTGCTGATGTCCGGCCTCGAACTGATTCGCAGCTTCGTGCTGATCCGTGTCGGCGCGCGCTTTGATATGCAAATGAACAAGCGTGTCTATACAGCGGCATTCCAGCAGAACTTACGCAAGTCGGGCGGCAATGCTGGCCAGGCCTTGCAAGACTTGACCAATATCCGCCAGTTCCTGACGGGTAATGCGCTGTTCGCCTTCTTTGACGCACCATGGTTTCCGTTCTACCTGATCGTCATCTTCGTCTTCGAACCATCGCTGGGTGTCTTCGCCCTTTGCGGCACTCTGGTCCTCGTCGCGCTTGCGTATGTGAATGAAAAGGTATCGCACAAGCCACTGGCCGATGCCAATACGATGGCCATTGCATCGAGCAACCTGGCGACCAACAACTTGCGCAATGCCGAAGTGATTGAGTCGATGGGCATGCTGCCCAATCTGATGGGACGTTGGTTCAAGTTGCACAGCAAATTCCTGTCGCTGCAAGCCCAGGCGAGTGAGAAGGCCGGCATTGTCGGGGCCATCACTAAATTCGTGCAAGTGTCGCTGCAGTCGGCCGTGCTTGGCTTTGGCGCGCTACTGGTCATTGAAGGAAAAATTTCGGGTGGCATGATGATTGCCGCGTCGATCCTGGTTGGGCGCGCGCTGCAGCCGGTGCAACTGGTCATTGGCGTCTGGAAGTCGTGGGCCAGCACACGCAGCGCCTATGAGCGCTTGACTGGTTTGCTGGAAGCTAACCCGGAGCGGCCAGTGGGGATGCCTTTGCCCAAACCGCAGGGAGCAGTAGGTGTCGAGGGCGTCACGGCGGCGCCTCCAGGTGCACCTGCGGCTGTCCTCAAGGGTGTTAGTTTTGGCATCGCCGCCGGCGACGTGCTAGGCATCATCGGCCCAAGCGGCTCGGGCAAGTCGACATTGGCGCGCCTGTTGGTGGGCGTATGGCCAGCAGCAGTTGGCAAAGTGCGCCTCGACGGCGCGGATATGCATCAATGGAACAAGGGCGAACTCGGCCCCTATATCGGCTACCTACCTCAAGACATTGAACTGTTTGGTGGCACAGTCAGCGAGAACATCGCCCGCTTCGGTGAAATTGATCCCGACAAAGTAGTATTGGCGGCCAAACGCGCTGGCGTACATGACTTGATCCTGCACTTCCCGCAAGGCTACGACACCATGCTTGGTGACGGTGGGGCCGGCCTGTCCGGTGGCCAGAAACAGCGATTGGGCTTGGCCCGCGCGATGTACGGCGACCCTTCGCTGATCGTGCTTGACGAACCGAATTCGAACCTCGATGAAGTGGGCGAACAAGCCTTGGTGCAGGCGGTATTGGACCTGCGCCAGCGCGGCAAGACCATTGTCCTGATTACGCACCGCACCAGCATTATCGGCGCAACTAACAAATTGCTGTTGCTGCGTGATGGTGTGGCAGAAATGTTCGGGCCGACCAACCAGGTGCTCGCAGCGTTACAGGAAAACCAGCAAAAGCAAGTACAGGCACAGCAGGCCCAGGCACAGCAAGCCGAAGCACAGCGCCTGGCCGCGCTCGCCGCCCAGCAAGCCAGTGCCGCCCAAGCACCCACTGCACAGGAATGAATATGCAACGATTAATTAGTAAAGAGCAGGCGACCGAAGTCATTACCCATGATGTCGAACCGCTGACGGTCGATATCGACTCTCGCAAATATGCCTGCCTTGGGTGGCTGGTGGTACTGCTCGGTTTTGGCGGCTTTATGCTGTGGGCCCTGCTTGCGCCGCTCGACAAAGGCGTGCCTTTGTCGGGCGTGGTGGCCAAGGAATCGAATCGCAAGGCCGTGCAATACCTCACCGGCGGCACGATCCAGAAAATCTTTGTGAAAGATGGCGACGTCGTCAGGGCTGGGCAAACCCTGGTAAGAATGAACGGCGTCCAGGCCCAGTCGCTGGCCGACAGTGTGCACGGCCAATACGACACGGCACGCGCCTCCGAGGCGCGCCTGGTGGCCGAACGCGATGGCCTGCATGGCGTGACCTTCCCGGCCGAGATGGTCAAGCGCAAGAGCGATCCACGTGTCGCTGAAATCATGGCCCTGCAAGGCCAACTGTTCAATTCGCGTCAGTCCTCGCTGCAAAACGAACTGGGCGCCGTCGAAGAAAACCTGGCTGGCCTGAAAATCCAGATCAAGGGACTGGAAGAGTCGCGCGACAGCAAGAAAGCGCAGTTGGCGATCCTGAAGGAACAGCTCGCGAACATGCGCGACCTGGCCAAGGATGGCTATGTCGCTCGCAACCGCCTGCTCGACCTCGAGCGCACCTTTGTGCAGACTGAGGGGGCCGTCTCTGAAGACATCGGTAATATTGGCCGCGCCCAGCGCCAGGTGTCGGAATTGTCACTGCGTCGCTTGCAGCGCATCCAGGACTACCAGAAGGAAGTACGCACCCAGCTGTCCGAGGTCCAGAAGGAAGCCGACGCACTGTCCAGCCGTGTCATGGCGGTCGACTTCGACTTGTCCAGCGTCGATGTCAAGGCACCTGTCGACGGCACCGTCGTGGGCTTGGCCGTGTTCACCCAGGGTGGCGTGGTCGGTGCCGGTTTCAAGATGATGGATATCGTTCCGAGCAATGATGCCCTGATAGCCGAAGGGCAGTTGCCGGTCAATCTGGTCGACAAAATCCATCCTGGCCTGAAAGTGGACTTGATATTCTCGGCCTTCAATGCCAACAAGACGCCACACATCCCCGGTGAAATAACCCAGGTGTCGGCCGACCGCACGACGGACGAACGTACGGGGGCGCCTTATTACAAGGTGCGTGCCCGCGTCACGCCGGAAGGCGCCAAGCTGATCGCCCAGCACAAGCTCGACGTACAAGCCGGTATGCCGGTGGATATGTTCATCAAGACGGGCGAGCGTTCGATGATGAATTACCTGCTCAAGCCGATCTTCGATCGCGCCAAAACTTCCCTGAGCGAGGAGTGACCGTGGTGCCTACCGTAATGCAGTGGCGCAGGCTGCGCCGAACCGCCAGCGCCGTCGGCGTGGCCCTGACACTGGCCGGCGGCGCGCGCGCCGTCACGCTCGAGCAAGCCTATGATGCTGCGTTCAAGAATGAACCGGCTTACCGGATGAGCATTGCCGAGCATGCTGCCGGTGTTGAAAACGCCGTCCTTGGCCGGTCGAATTTGCTACCCAATGTGCAGGCGAGTTTTTCGGGCAGCGAGAATCACGCCGATCAAAGCACCGACTATGGTCCGCAGGGGATCATCAACGGCCATCCTCATTACATTAGCCGCAGCAGTGTAATCCAGCTGCGCCAGCCTTTGTTCAGCCTTGATGCGCTGGCGCGCTACCGCCAGGGCGTGGCCCAGGCGCGTCAGAGCGAGTCGGCGTTCACGCTCAATACAGGCGAGATGGTCTTGCGCGTTGTTGGCGCCTACGTCGATGTGCTCTTCGCCGGCGACCAGGTTCTCACGCTCGAAGCCCAGCGCGATGCCTTGCTGGAGCAACGCAATGTCAATGACCGCATGTTCCTGCGCGGCGAAGGCACCAAGACCGACCAGCTGGAAACCCAGGCCCGCCTGGACGTGGCCGAAGTCCAGCTGATCGAGGCGCGCGACAACCTTGTGGCCGTTCGTCATACGCTCGAGGGCATGATGGGACAGCCGGCCGGGGAATTGACACCGTTGGCCTCGCGCTTCCTGGTCGAGCCACTGGCCCCGGCCAGTTTCGACGAATGGAAGGTGATCGCACTGGCACACAATCCGGAATTGCTCGCTGCGCGCCAGTCAGTCGAAGTGGCGCAACAAGAAGTCAATAAGGGCAAGGCCGGCCATACGCCACGCGTGGACCTGGTGGCCAGCTACAGCAAGAGCAATGCCGATTCAGTCAACACCTACAACCAGAGTACTGTCAACCGCAGCATCGGCGTGCAGGTGACCTTGCCGCTGTATGCGGGCGGCTCGGTGAATGCGGTCTCGCGCCAGGCCGTCGCTGGCCTGGACCGGGCGAGGGCAGACCTGGACAACCGTGCCAACCGCATGCTGGTCGAATTGCGCAAGGCGCACGATATTACCGTCAGCAGCGCCCGACGCATGGAGGCTTTGCAGAAGGCCGTCGAATCCGGCGAACTGCTGCTCAAGGCGACCGAGCAAAGCATCAAGGGGGGCGTGCGCATCAACCTGGACTTGCTCAATGCGCGCCAGCAGTTGGCCAGCACGCGCCGTGATTTGGCGCAGACGCGCTATAACTATGTGTTGAACTTGCTGCGCTTGCGCGCTGGCGCCGGCACCCTTAGTGCCGGTGACGTCCACGAGGTGGCACGCTTCTTTCAATAGACACTGCACCGACAAGACAAAGCCAGCCGTGCCACCGTGCACCGCTGGCTTTGTCTCATCCGGATCAGGCAATTTGCAAGGCGCGTAACACGGCCAGCCAACTTGTGTTAAAGGCCTTGGCCTGCGTAGTGACGACGGCGAGGTTGTCGGCATCGTTGGTCATTTGCACGCCAGCGCTGGTGAGGTGTTTACCTTGAGCGGCCAAAATGTTCCAGGCGAAGTGGGATAAGTCTTCAATGCTGAGTTTGCCGGCAGCACGTGCCAGCAGGAACAGCTGGAAAATCTGCTCGACATGGATGCCGCCGCCAGTGACGGGGCTGGCCAGGTAGATGATATCGCCGTTGCCGCGCGCCTTGTTGCACAGATAGGCATTGAGACGGTCGGTGCGCGGTTTCGCGGCGATGATCGCGGCCTCGTCTTGGGCGCTCTGGAGGGCGCCGGCACCGCTGAGCACCATGATGGCTTCGGCCAGTTGCAAGAAGCTGAAGTCGGGGCCGCACACACGTTGTTCGAGAGCGCCAATCGTGTGCGGCGCGTGGTCGGTCAGCTGTTCCAGGATGGCGTCATAAATGGCCGGCTGGAGCGTGGCTTCACCCAATCCGCAAGGGACCTTCATCTCCACTCCTGCGCGTGGGCGCACCAAGACAACGCGTTCGCTGCGCATGGCTTCCTGCTGCTCGAGCACGTTGAGGTGGCGCGCGCCACGGATCCAGTAATCACGGCGAAAGCGCTGGTTGGTACAGAAGTCGCGCACCGTTTCGCGGAAATTACGGTCCGGCTGGTTCTTGATCAGCGCCGCTTGTTCCGGCGTGAAGTTGATCGAATCGAGGTGTTCGAGCAGGGTCGCCGAGCACGCAAAGCTGAGCTTGGCCGGTTCCAGCCATTGCACCATGCGTGAGAAAGGCATCGGCAGCCAGTCGCGGTTGAAATATTCATGCGCGAGATAGTGCCGGTCCAGCATGGCCACTTGCTTGAAACTATTTGCCACTCCGGGGTTGTGCTTGATGTAATTCGGATTGGTGGCGAAGAGAGTCTCGGCGAAAATGATGGCATTGTTGACCCGTTCGGTGATGCCCTGTCCCGATGCGGTGGCCACTTCAGCGTGCTCGGCCAGCAGGTCGCGCAAGGGCAGCATGGGTCCCCAGCCGGGCTGGGTGTTATAGCTGACATATAGGACGCCGCCCACTTTTAGCTTGCGCCGGATGAAATCGACAATCACAGTGCGGTTGGTGTCGGAAATCCAGCTCCAGATACCGTGCAGGGCGATGAAATCGAAGTCAGGCAAATCCTCTCGCACACAAAACGCTTCGAACGCTTCGTCAGACAGCAAGGCCTTCGTGTTCGATGCAGCCGCCAGTTCTTGGGCGTGGGCGGCGTGGGCGGGATTGAAGTCGTTGCCGCTCCAACTGGTCGTCGATGCAACGGCGTGCAAATTGGCACTGAGGCCCTGACCAAATCCCAGTTCACACGCAGTTCTGACCTTGGGGGCAATGATGTTCGCACGGAGGAAGGGCAGGCGCATGCGGATAGGATTAAGTTCTGCATAGTAGCCGTAGGTGTAACCGATATCGGCGATATAGCCTTCCGTCCAGTCGTTCATGCCCGCTCCTTGCTGATTGAATGAAGCATTCTAGCCCTTCGCGCCAGCAATGTGATGGCCAGCACAAAATTATTAATTTAATTGCACTATTATTAAATAATTACTTAAGTGCAAGGAGTGGTCATGAGCACAGCAGCCGAACAAGTCCAAAACCTGTATGTTGCATATTTCAGTCGGCCAGCCGATCCGGCGGGCGTGCAATATTGGAGCGATGTCCTCGATAGCAATGGTGCAAACCTGGTGCCCGTGTCGGCAGCCTTTGCCGCTTCAGACGAGTACCGGGCCGCTTATGCGGGTCTGAATCACTCGCAAGCTGTGTCGGCGGTCTATCAGAACCTGTTCGGGCGTGCTGGCGATGCAGCCGGCGTGGCTTACTGGACCAAGTTGCTCGACAACGGGGCCATCACGATGGATGGCGTGGTCAAGGTGATGGCGGGCGCTGCCCAGGGGAGCGACCTGACGGTCTTGAACGGCAAGGTTGCCGCGGCTTCTGCCTTCACCACGGCGCTCGACACGCCGGCCGAAGTGCTCGGCTACAGCGACGCGGCCTCGAACCAGCGCGCCAAGCTGTGGCTCGCGTCCATCCACGATGCCGACTCGATTGCCATGGCCACGGCGCCTGCGGCGGTGGCGGTCAAGGTCATCGATGTCGTGGCACAGCATGGCGCCACGCCGGCGGCGCCGGCCAGCACGCCCGACCAGATTTCAGCCATCACCCACTCGGCCGAATTGCAGAAATTGTGGCTGGTCGAATTCGACGCGGCGGCCGATCCACTCGGCTTGCAATACTGGGGCAAATTGCTCGACCAGGGCACGCCGCTGGTCACCGTCAAGGCGGCCTTTACCGCTTCGCCCGCTGTGGCCGACCTGTATGCCGGGCTAACCAGCGCGCAGGCGGTCGATACGCTGTACAAGAATCTGTTTGGCCACGGGGGCGATGCCGCCAGCGTGCAGTTCTGGAGCGGCGCCCTTGACGCGCACAAGACCGCAATGGCCGATGTGGCCCTGACCGTTGGCGATGGCGCCAAGAGCGAGGCTGATGCCTTCACCTTCTACGCGCGCCTGGCCGTGGCGACGGCTTTCACCAACGAACTCGATACGGCCGTTGAAGTACTTTCCTATACCGGCAATCACGCGCAGACGGTGGTGCGCAACTACCTGGCCAATGTGGTTGATGCGGCCTCCTTTGCCACCGCCATCGATCCTGCCGCGATCCATTTGCTGGCCGAATCGATCACTTGGGTCAGCGGCACGCCCGTGGTGGGTAGCGCGGCGCCGATTTACAGCCCGATGTTTTGAGCGATGTGACGATGCCTGTGCAAGGAGCGGCCATGAGCACGACGACTGAACAAATCCAGAAATTGTATGTCGCTTACTTCAACCGCCCGGCCGACCCCAATGGCCTGGCCTACTGGAGCCAGGTGTACGCCAATAATGGTGGCAACAGCGGCGCCATTGCCGCCCAGTTCGCGGCCTCGCCCGAATACAAGGCAGCCTATGCCGGCATGGACCACCAGCAGGCGGTGGCTGCCGTGTACCAGAACCTGTTCAGCCGTACGGGCGAGCCGGCAGGCGTCGCCTACTGGGCCAGGCTGCTCGATAGCGGCGCCATCACGATGGATGGCGTCGTCAAGATCATTGGCGATGCGGCCCAGGACCGCGACCTGACTATCTTCAACGGCAAGGTCAGTGCCGCCAGCGCCTTCACGGCCGCCCTCGATACGCCGCCCGAAACGCAGGCCTACGACAATGCCGCCTCCAATTTGCGCGCCAAACAGTGGCTCGCTTCCATCCACAATAGCGACACGCTGGCCATGGCGCTCGCGCCCGAGGCGGTGGCGGTCAAAGTCATCGATGTGACAGCCCAGTACGGCGCCGCAGTGACGCTGCCAGCTGCTACGCCCGAGCAGTTCGCAGCCACGACCCATATGGCCGAATTGCAGAGGTTGTGGATGAACTATCTGGACCGGCCCGCCGATCCGCTGGGCCTGCAATACTGGGCCACGCAGCTCGAACTGGGCACACCGCAGGCAACGGTGCGCAATGTGTTCATTGCCAGTGCCGAATTCAAGGCAATTTACGCGGGTCTGAGCAGCGCCCAGGCCGTCAACACCATCTACCTCCATCAGTTCGGCCACAACGCCGATGTTGCCAGCCTGCTTTCCTGGAGCAGCGCCATCGACAACCCGCAGCTCGCACTGCCCGACGTGATCGACGCCATCGGCAGCGGCGCCAAGGGGGCCGACAGTTTCGCTTACTACGCCAAGCTTGCCGTGGGGGCCGCCTTTACCAATGAAATCGACAGTGCGCTTGAACGTGAAATCTATAGTGGGCCAGCGGCGTATGCGCTGGTTCGCGCCGATTTGGCGGGTGTGAACGACGCGGCGAGCCTGGCAGCGGCCATCGCACCGGAGGCGATTCACCAGCTGGCCAATCCACCATGGAGCGGGCAAGGCGTCGCCGGCCTGATTGGCATGGCGCCGCTGGCAGTCGATGGCGTCATTGGAGGTGCCGGCCATTCGATGCAATAAGTCTTCGCCGGCAGGAATTGAGATGCGATGTATCGCAACATCGAAGGAGGCAAATATGGCGACAACTACCATGGTTCACGTTCGCGTGGACGAAGAAATCAAAGCGCAAGCTGGCGGCGATGGGGTTGACCGTGTCGGACGCCGTTCGCGTCTTCCTGACGCGCGTTGTGGCTGAAAAGCAGATGCCGTTCGCACTCAAAGTGCCCAATGCAGTAACCCGTTCTGCGATGGTCGAAGCCGATGAGATCGTCAGCAAGCGCCGTGTCCGTTTCGCGTCCCCGCCTGAGTTATTCGATGAGCTCGAAAAGGGCCGCCGCAAATAAGCGTGCGCCGCTGCCGCGTGCGGCGGACTTTGCCGGGTCCTTCCTCAAGGACTGGGAGCGCTTGTCCCACGCCGGACGTTACGATATGAATCGCCTCAAAGAAGCGATGCTATTGTTGATCGCCAATGATGGTCCGCTTGGGGCGGAATGGCGGGACCATCCCTTGCTGGGCGACTGGAAGGGGCACCGGGAATGCCATGTTGGTGGCGACTTCTTGTTGGCCTATAGGGTTGACGACGGCGTCAAGCCCGGTTTGCTGGCGTTCGTGCGCCGGTGCCCATGCCGACTTGTTCGAGTAAATTCCTCAGAAAACGGAATCAGGTTGGCGCACCTTCAGCCGGGGCGCAATGGGGGCAGGAGACGCCGTACACATACTGCGGCGAGAGTTGCTGGCGCGGCGTGACGACGGCGCGGCAGGCGAAGCATTGCACCGTGACCGTCGGCTCGAGTTTGGGGTTCAAGGCGGTACGGTAGTCGAACACGAAGCAGTCGCCCGTGTAGTGCTCGCCACCCACATCTTCGAAATACTTCAGGATGCCGCCTTCGAGCTGGTACACGCTGTCGTAGCCGATATCCTGCATGTGGATGGCCGCTTTTTCGCAGCGGATGCCGCCGGTGCAGAAGGTCACCACGGTCTTGCCGGCCAGCCCTTCCTTGGCCTTGGCGATCACCCCGGGGAATTCGGTGAACTTTTCGATGCGGTAGTCGATGGTATTGTTGAAGGTGCCCACATCGACTTCGAAGGCATTGCGCGTGTCGACCATGACGACGGGCTTGCCGGCGTCGTCCACGCCGGCGTCGAGCCAGCGCTTGAGGGTTTTGGCGTCCACCGCCGGGGCGCGGCCCAGCTCCGGCTTGATCAGCGGCATGCGCATCGTGATGATCTCTTTCTTGATCTTCACCAGCATGCGCTTGTGCGACTGCTCTTCCGAATAGCTCTCCTTGACTTCGATATCGGCAAAGCGTTCGTCTGAGCGCAGCCAGGCCAGGTACTGGTCGATCTGGCCGCGCGGGCCCGACAGGAACATATTGATGCCTTCGGGCGTGAGCAGGATCGTGCCTTTGAGGCCCAGCTCCTTGCAGATGGCCTGGTACTGCGGGCGCATCTCCTCCGTGTTGTCGAAGGTGATGAATTTATAGGCGGCGATATTGACGTGCTGGGTCTGCATGATGCGTTTCGGTGCGGTGGGACAGGGCGATATTATACGGCAACGCTCATTCCAATTGCTTAAAAAAGTGGCGAACGATCCAATCTGATTCATTTTGATTGTGAATGATTGACTTTGATGATCACCGGGACGACAATGAAAATTCAGGAAGGACTCCCATGACACAAGCTGAAACGAAAGTCATTACCGCGCATCTGCCCTTGGCGCTGGCCGATAAAGTCGATCAACTTGCCGCGCGCCTCGAGCGTTCGCGCGGCTGGATCGTCAAACAAGCTCTCAGTGCCTGGCTCGACCTGGAGGAGGAGCGCAGTCGCCTCACGCGCGAAGCGATGGCCGACATCGATAGCGGCCAGCTAATCGACCACCAGAGCGTGCAGGCGTGGGCCGACAGCCTGGGGACGGACCAGGCCCTGCCAGCGCCGCACGGGCGTTGATGGACGTGCGCTGGAGCAGCAAGGCGGCGTCCGATTTGATGCGTTTGTATGCGTTCCTCGAAGCGTCAAACAAGCCGGCAGCGGCCAGAACGGTACAGTCGCTCTCGGCGGCGGCGGGGGGCTTGCCGGCGCATCCGCGGATCGGCGAACGGCTGGACGAATTCCTGCCTCGCGAAATCCGGCGTATTCTTGTTGGCCGTTACGAACTGCGCTATGAAATCCAGGCATCCACGTTTTTCATATTGCGCATCTGGCATACGCGAGAAGAGCGCTAAGGAAGGCGCTGCACAGTACAATAGCCGACATTGCCAATCTGACAGCGCCGATGAAATCGCTCAATATCCCCTACAATCCGCGGATCGACCAGTTGCGCTGGCTGGCTGCGACCATCGTCTTCCTGTTCCACTTCCACCTCGAATATCGTGGCCTGGGCGGGCAGGGCATCACGAGCAACTGGCTGGGCATTGTCACGGAGGGGCATACCGGGGTGGGGCTGTTCTTCACGCTGTCCGGTTTCCTGTTCATGCAGATCGCGCTGCACCAGCAGCAGATCGTGTACAAGGACTTCGTGCGTAACCGTTTCCTGCGCATTTTTCCGCTGTTCTTTACCGTCTTCCTGCTGGCCACGTCGATCGGGCGCGACAGCTTCCAGCCCACCGATATTCTCTACATCCTGACGACCAACCTGGGGCACGCGCCCACTTCCGGCACAGTCATTACCGGCGCGGCCTGGTGCATCTCGCTCGAATTCATGTTTTATTTGATCTTCCCCTTCCTCGCGCGCTTCGCGATGGAGCAGGGCGCGCGCTACGTGCTGAAACTGCTGGCGCTGATGGTGTTCTTCAAGGTGGCCGCCTTCACCGTCAACGACAACAGCACGCTGATGTATTTCTGCACCTTCGTCGGCCGCTTTGACCAGTTCCTGGTGGGCATGCTGGCGGCCCTGCTGTACCGCGAGCACCGCGACGCCATTCGCCGCGCCGCGCCGATGGTGCTGCCGTTTGCCTTTGCGCTGGCGCTGGCCAACAGCGCGATGCAGGCCACGCTGGCGCCGTTCAAGGGTGTCGGCCACGAGCCGTTCTGGGTCGTGTGGTCGCTGCTGGAGAGTGCGGTATGGGCAGCGGTCATCGTCGCCTGGGTTGGTTTCGAGCGCCAGCTGCCGGCCTGGCTCGAACGCAGCCTGTGCCAGGGTGGCAAGGTCAGTTTTTCCTTCTACCTGCTGCATATGGCGGTGCTGCACGTGCTCGCGCGCAGTGTCGGCATGCTGCACGTGAGCGGCAATGCCGTGGTCGACGCGGCCCTGATGCTCGCCGGTGCCTATGGCGCCACCTGGACGCTGGCGACGCTGAGCTACAACACGATCGAAGAGCCCTTCCTGCGCATGCGGCGTGGCTACGGTTCGGCCAAAGCGGCCGTGCTCGGCATTAAGAGCGCTTAAGCAGCGGCAAATCCGGGACAGACCCTTTGGGCTTGAATGCTTCCCAATCGTCAAGCCCGGCTGGCTCCAAGGCAGACTCAAAGCGCAGCACGCTGCCAACCAAGCTGCTGGGCAGCAAATCGCGCGATTTGCGTTGTCAATTGAAGAGGCGGACGCGGGGACGAGGAATGCCACGCCCTGCCTCGGTGGCGATACGTTCGACAAAGGCCACATCGCCAAGGGCGAGACCGCCAACGAGGGCGCAGCGAATGGTTTGAAGTTGTCGCGCGCTAATTTCCTCGTCGAAGAGTGTGCGATAAGCGCCTTGACGTTGTTCAGGAGTCCGTCCCAAGGCGAGGTAGAGGGAGTGCGGTTGAATCAGGGAATTTTCGATGCCTAGCGCGTTTGCCTGGAAACTGCTCCATGGATAGTCGCCGGGTTGTCCGACTATACGGGCGCGCACGGGATTGAGCTCAATATAGCGTTGGCACACCATGAAATAGCGCTCCTCCTGGGTTAAGCAAGAATGGAAACGTCCGTCCCATAGCGTTCCGCTGCGTTGATAGCGACGGTTGATATATTGGGTGAAACGTTGTCCTAGAGGTTTCATCAAGGTCGCGAGCGCGCTCACGTCTGGGCAAGAAAGCAATAGATGGACATGGTTGCTCATCAGGGCGTAGGCATGTATAGCGCAGCCAGCTGCGGCAGCATGTTCTTTCAGAAGATGTAAATAGACTTGAAAGTCAGCGTATGCCATGAAACAACGCTGGCGATTATTTCCCCGCTGAATAATATGGAGCGGAACTCCGGGGAGAAGAAGTCGAGCTTGGCGTGGCATGACAGGACTGATCGAGCTAGAAAACTAGAGCGTGCCTGCTTTGAAGCGAACCGACTTAACTTGGCTCAATCGTGTGGCGGTACCGCCTCCAGATCGGGGACAGACCCCAAATCGGGGACAGACCCCAAGCGCGCCGAAATCAGAC
>JAZJYP010000083.1:0-24595 GCA_040390345.1 Pseudomonadota bacterium
CTTTCTAATCGTGGTCTGACCCCGGTTATTCCAATCGTGGTCTGACCCCGGTTATTTTTACATCATTCCCAGCTGGCGCGCGGCGAGTTCTTTCATGATCTCTTCGGCGCCGCCGCCGATCATCGCGACCTTCACTTCACGGTAGACCCGTTCGCTGGCGGTGCCACGCATGAAGCCCATCCCGCCCAACAACTGCACCGCCTGGTCGGCGCAGAACTGCATCGTTTGCGTGGCATGGTTCTTCAGCATGCACACGTCGGCCACCCATTCACCATCCATCTGGCCACGGTCGGCACGCAGCGACACCTGCTCGAGCCAGGCGCGCGTGGAGGCGAGCCGCATGCGCATGTCCACCAGCTTGTGGCGCACCACCTGGTGTTCGATCAGCGCCGCGCCAAACGTCTTGCGCGTGCGCGCCCACGCCAGCGCTTCGTCGTAGCAGGCTTCGGCCATGCCCAGCGAAATGGCCGACAGTGCAATGCGCTCGCTGTTGAAATTGCTCATGATGATCCTGAAACCCTTGCCTTCTTCGCCGATCAGGTTGGCGGCCGGTACGCGCACAGCGTCGAAATGGAGATGCGCCGTGTCGGAGCACAGCCAGCCCATCTTGCGCAGCGGCGTGCGCGTGATGCCCGCTGTGTCGCCCGGCACCGCCAGCAGCGACAAGCTGCCTGGCCCCGTGCGCACGGCCACGGTGAGCCAGTCGGCGCGCATGCCGGAGGTGATGAAAGTCTTTTCGCCATCGATGACATAGTCGTCGCCATCGCGTCGTGCGTTGGTGCGCAAGGCCGCGACGTCGGAGCCGCCGCCCGGCTCCGTGATGGCCAGCGCCGAAATCTGCTCGCCGCGCAGCACGGCTGGCACAATGCGTTGTTTGAGTTCCTCGCTGCCATGGCGCAGAATGGGCGGCAGGCCGATCGAGTGGCTGAAGGCGCCGGCGAGGAAACCGCCGCTGGCCGTATGCCGCGCCAGCGCCAGGGTCAGCGCATTGCGCACCAGCTGGGGCGCCGGCGTGCCGCCCAGTTCTTCGGGATAGCCGATGCCCAGCCAGCCCAATTCGCCCAGGCGTCCATACAGGGCGCGCGGGAATTCGCCGGCGTCTTCCCATGCCTCGAGCCGGGGGCGGACCTCGGCTTCGGCAAAGCGGCGCGCCGCGTCTTCCATCGCTACAATATCAGCGGCGTCCCACTCAGTCATCGATGCACTCCTTCAATTGATGAGCGCCGATGCTACATCGATTTGGACTGTTAGTCTAGACACGGTGTACAATTATTTGAAATCACCCACACAGAAAGTAGCACCAATGCGATCCGTCACCCTGCGCCCCAAGACCGACATCTCCGACAAACAGGCGGCGACCATCGCCAGCGTGGTGGCGGCTTGCGAGCGCCTGCTGGCCGGCGGCGAGAGTTTCACCGCGCTGTCGACCGAGCAGCTGGCGCGCGAAGCGGGCATCGCCCGCGCCACCTTCTACTTGCACTTCAAGAACAAGGGCGAAATCGTGCGCCACCTGATCGCCCAGGTCGCGCGCGAGGTGCGCCACGCGGCCAAGGCTTCGCTGTCGAACCTGGACCATTTCGGCCGCGACGATTTCCTCGCTTTCATGGTCGAGGCGGTCGAAGTGCAGTACCGCCACCGCGCCGCCATGCGCGCCACCGTCGAACTGGCGGCCTACGATCCGGGCGTGGCCGATATTTACCAGCACTTCATGGCCGAGGTGATCGGCGACTTCCACCGCATCATCGCCAAGCTCGAAGCGTCCGGGCGCAGCGCCCCCGGCATGGGCCCGCAAGTGGCCGACATCCTCAGCTGGGCCACCGAACGCAGCTGCGCGCAAATGCTGGCCGAGGACGCCAGCCCGGCGCGCCGGCGCCAGTTGGCCGAGCAACTGACCCACGTTGTGTGGAGCGCCATCGCCGCTTGAACTTTTATTGTCGCGGTGGCACAACAGTAGATCAGCAGAATTGATGGCACCTAGCCTTGGCGCAGCCCGATTCATGCACGCAATACATCGTATCGATCAAAATGATGCATTGGACAGCGTAAACCCGCATCCCTAGACTTGCCTCCATGTAATGCCGAGAAAAACAAAATAGTGCAAACCGGCGTGCATCTTTGGAGACAAGCAGGCATGAACCAGACTCAATTCGATTACGTCATCGTCGGCGCCGGCTCGTCCGGCTGCGCCCTGGCAGCGCGCCTTTCCGAAGACCCCGATGTCAGCGTGTGCCTGCTCGAAGCGGGCGGCCCGGACAAAAGTGTCCTGATCCATGCCCCGGC
The DNA here is from genome assembly GCA_040390345.1 of Pseudomonadota bacterium. Classification (GTDB taxonomy): domain Bacteria; phylum Pseudomonadota; class Gammaproteobacteria; order Burkholderiales; family Burkholderiaceae_D; genus Telluria_A. Next base: position 2,281 of record JAZJYP010000083.1, read on the forward strand.
CGGCGTGGTGGCGCTGATGCGCTCGACCACCAGCAACTACGCCTTTGAAACCGTGCCGCAGCCAGGGCTGAACGGGCGCCGCGGCTTCCAGCCCCGCGGCAAGACCCTCGGCGGCAGCAGCTCGATCAACGCCATGCTGTATGTGCGTGGCCACCGCTGGGACTACGACCATTGGGCGGCGCTGGGCAACCAGGGCTGGTCCTACGATGACGTGCTGCCCCTGTTCAAGAAGGCCGAAGGCCATGAACTCGGTGACGGCTTCGACGCCTACCATGGCAAGGACGGCCCGCTCACGGTGGGCTATCCGCGCCATGCCAGCCCACTCAACGCACTGTTCCTCGACGCGGCCGCCAGCGTCGGCTTGCCTTTCACTGCGGACTACAACGGTGCCAGCCAGGAGGGCGCCTTCATGTACCAGGCCACCCACCGCAACGGCGAGCGTTGCAGCTCGGCCAAGGCCTATCTGACGCCCAACCTGTCGCGCCCCAACCTGACGGTGCTGACCCACGCTGTGTCGAGCCGCATCCTGTGCGAAGGCGGCCGCGCCACCGGCGTAGCTTATACCCGCGACAATGTCGCCGCCGTGGCGCACGCCCGCCGCGAAGTGATCGTCGCCGCCGGCGCCTTCGGTTCGCCGCAGTTGCTGATGTTGTCGGGCATCGGTCCGGCCGAACAGCTGCGCAGCCATGGCATCGCTCCCGTGCTCGACCTGCCCGGCGTGGGCCAGAACCTGCAAGACCATATCGATTATGTCCAGGGCTGGCGCCTGCCGGCCAATACCGAGTCGTTCGGCGTGTCCGCGCGCGGCACCGGCAAGCTGGCCGCTGCCATGCTGGAATGGCACCGCCACCGCCGCGGCATGATCTCGAGCCCGTTTGCCGAAGCGGGCGCCTTCTTCCGTTCCAGCCCGGAGGTGGACGTGCCCGACCTGCAGCTCGTGTTCGTGCTGGCGATGGTCGACGACCATGGCCGCAAGATGCACATGGGCCATGGCATGAGCTGCCACGTCGACGTGCTGCGCCCACACAGCCGCGGCACTGTCGGCCTGCACAATACCGATCCGCACAGCGCACCGAGAATCGATCCGGCCTTCTTCTCTGACGAGCGCGACCTCGACCTGTTGATCAAGGGCGCGATGATCCAGCAAAGCATCCTGGAAGCGGCGCCGTTCGACGCCGTGCGCGGCGCCATGCTCTACCCGGTCAAGGCGGGCGACCGTGCCGCGCTCGAAGCGGACATTCGCAATCGCGCCGATACCCAGTACCACCCGGTGGGCACCTGCAAGATGGGTCCCCGTGGCGACGCCATGGCCGTTGTCGACGAGCGCCTGCGCGTTCGCGGCATCGCCGGCCTGCGCGTGGCCGATGCGTCGATCATGCCCACGCTAATCGGCGGTAACACCAATGCACCGTCCATCATGATCGGTGAAAAAGCCGCACAGATGATCCAGGCTGACGCGCTTTGCGCCCAAGCCGCCTAAACCGAGGAATTCCATGAACCACTACACCGCCCGCATCGCGGCGCTGGCACTGGCTGCCTGCGCCTTGCCCGCCACCGCGTCCCAGCCTGCCACCAGCCACACGGCCGCTGCCAACGCCGCCTTTGGCGCCACGCTGCCGCTGTCGAACAAGGACGATATGGAAGCGGCCATGCGCGGCTTCATCGCCGACCTGCCCAACGCCATCATCAAGGACGGCGCGAATAATCAGGTCTGGGATGCAAACCGGTTTGACTTCATCAAGGGCGCAGCGCCCGCGAGCGTCAACCCCAGCCTGTGGCGCCAGGAAGTGATGAACAACGCACGCGGCCTGTTCAAGGTCGCCGACGGCATTTACCAGATTCGCAGCTACGACGTATCGAACATGACCATCATCGCCGGCAAGAGCGGCTGGATCGTTATCGACCCGCTCACCACCGCCGAAGTGGCCCGGGCCACCATGGAATTCGTCCAGGAGAAGCTGGGCCGCAAACCCGTCGTCGCCGTCATCTACACCCACGGCCATGCCGATCACTTCGGCGGCGTGCGCGGTGTTGCCAGTGCAACCGACGTGGCCGCGGGCAAGGTGCGCATCATCGCCCCGGACGGCTTCATGGAAACGGCCGTGGCCGAAAACGTCCTGGCCGGCAATGCCATGGCGCGCCGTGCGCAGTACCAGTTTGGTTCGCCACTCGATGCCGGGCCGCAGGGCGGCGTAGGCAGCGGCCTGGGCAAGTTCGTCTCCGTCGGCACGATCGGCCTGATTGCGCCAACCGAGACCGTGACCAGGACCGGCCAGGAGCTGACCATTGACGGCCTGCGCTTCGTCTTCCAGATGGCGAAAGACTCGGAAGCGCCGGCAGAAATGAACTTCTACCTGCCCGAGCTCAAAGCCCTGTGCACCGCCGAAACGGTCACGGACACGATGCACAACATCTACACGCTGCGCGGCGCCAAGACGCGCGACGCCCTCAACTGGAGCAAGTACATCAACGACATGATGGACCTGTTCCCGGACGCGCAAGTGAGCTTCCGCAGCCACCACTGGCCTACCTGGGGCGCCGCCAAAGTGCGCCAGCAGCTCGAACACCACCGCGACATGTACCGCTTCCTGCACGACCAGGCCCTGAACCTGGCCAATAACGGCGTCTCGATCGACGATATCGGCAACAACACCTTCTACCCGAAAGCGCTGCAGGCCGACTTCTCCACGCACGGCTACTACGGCACCCTGAGCCACAACCTGCGTGGCGTCTACAACTACTACCTCGGTTATTACGACGGCAATCCGGCCAACCTGAACCGCGTGGCGCGCAAGGATGCGGCGCTGCGCTACCTCGACGCCATGGGCGGCAGCGCTGCCGTGCTGGCCAGGGCGCGTGCCGCCTACGCCAAGGGCGAATACCGCTGGGTGGCGGAACTGGTGAACCACGCAGTCCTGGCCGATCCCGCCAACAAGGAAGCGCGCGCGCTGCAGGCCGATACGCTCGAACAACTTGGCTACCAGGCCGAGTCGGGCATCTGGCGCAATGAATACCTGGTCGCCGCGCGCGAACTGCGCCAGGGCATTGCGGCAACCCGCCTGTCGACCCAGGGCCCGGACCTGGTCAGCACGATGACGCCCGAAATGGTGTTCGACTTCCTGGCCGTGCGCGTCAACCACGCCAAGGCCGATGGCATGAGCATTGGCATCAATATCGCCTTCAGCGACACCAAAGAGCAGTACGCGCTGGAGCTGTCGAACTCCGTGCTCAATAACACCCGTGGCCGCGTGCTGGCCAAGCCGGACGCCTCGCTCACGCTGACCCGCACTGCGCTGTTCAAGATGCTGGCCAAGGTGCCCCTGGCCACGCTGGTCCAGGCCGGCGAAGCGAAACTCGAAGGCGACCCGAAGGCCTTGCTCGGCATCTTCGGCACGCTCGACCAGTTCGATCCGCTGTTCCCGATCGTGACCAAATAATTTTTTCAACCGTAGTAGCACCATTCCAATAAAACCAAAGGGAGACAGGATGCACAAAGGAAGACACACCCCCGTGGCGCGCGCATGCAAGCTGGCGCTGGCCGTGATGGCCATGACGGCGGCCAGCCAGGTTCACGCCGGCCCGTTCACGACCGCCGATGGCCTGGAAGGCTCGTGGTCGCTCAACGCCACCTATGGCGCCAACTGGCGCGCCGCCAACCGCGACCCCAACCTGGTCTCTGGCGCCAATGGCGGCACCGCTGGCGTGGGCAATGGCCACGACGACGGCAACCTCAATTTCGACAAGGGCAGCATGTTCTCCAACGGGCCAAAGCTCAACGGCGAACTGCAGATCAAGAGCGGCAATGTCGGCATGATGTTGCGCGCGACGGCCTGGTACGACCAGACGCTCGAAAACAAGCATGTCGCGCATGGCAGCTATACCAATGCCTACGTCCCCGGCGCCAAACTGAGCGACGCCGGCTTCGACCGCGGTTCGACCTTCTCCGGCGCCGAAATCGGCGACGCCTATATGTTCGCCACCGTGGACCTGGGCGACAAGCCGTTGACCGTCAAGGTCGGCAACCAGGTGGTGAACTGGGGCGAGAGCGCCTTCATCCCTGGCATCAACGCCATGGGTACTTTTGACCTGACCGCCGCCCACCGTCCGGGCGCGCAAGTCAAAGAGATCCTGCGTCCGCTGCCGCAAGCGGTGGCCAACCTTGGCCTGGGCAACGGCATTTCAGTGGAAGGCTTCTACCAGCTGAGCTGGAAGCACACCGTGCTCGATGGCTGCGGCACCTACTGGGCCCTGGTCGATTCGATCAACTGCGGCACCGGCGCGGTGGTCTTCGGCGATGCCCTCGGTTCCGACCGGACCCAATACAATGGTGTTCCCGTCCTGGGCTCCTTGCCCAAGCCGGTACTCGGCGCAGCCGGTGCATCGGATCTGGCCGCGACGCCTTTTAACTTCCGTTTGAGCCGCACTGCCAATATCAGTCCAAAAAATACTGGCCAATGGGGCCTGTCCACGCACGTGTATGCCGATGCCGTTGCGACTGATTTCGGCTTCTACTTCGCCAACTACCACGCCCGCACTCCGGTATTGTCGGTGGTGAAGACGCCATCGGCCGCACCGTCGCTTTATTCGGGCCAGTATGGCGCCGCATTGACCGCCGTGTCGAAGGTATTGGGCGCGGCCGGCCAGGCGGCGGCCGCCAAGACGTTCGGCCTGCTTGGCGCTTTCCCGGCCGCGTCCTTCGCCTGGGACTACAGCGCTGAAAACATCCATGCCCTGGGCACCTCGGCAGCGACCGAAATCGGCGGCATTTCCGTGTTCGGCGAAGCGAGCTACACCAAGGGTATTCCCGTGCAAATCAACGCACCGGACATGCTCGTCGGCTCGGTGCTCGGTATCGGTCCGCAAGCTGCGCTGGCGACCTTCCTGCGTAGCCCAGCCGTCGCACAGGGCGCGGTCAGCCACGGCTACGACTTGAAGAACAAGTCGCAGGTCCAGGTCTCGGCCTTGAAGATTCTTGGCCCAACCTTGGGCGCGAGCAGCGTTTCCCTGCTCGGCGAAGTGGGCTACCAGAAATGGAGCGGCATTGGCGACAACGCCACGTCGACCCGCTATGGCCGCGGCTTCCTGTATGGCTTTGGACCGACGGCGGCCCTGGGCGGTACCTGCGCAGGCCTGAACACCTATGTGCCTTACTGCGTCAACGACGGCTATGTGACCAGCAGCGCATGGGGCTACCGCCTGCAGGCCGAAGCGACCTTCAGCGACGTCTTTGCCGGCATCAACCTCAAGCCGAAGCTGTTCTGGTCGCACGACGTGAAGGGTGTCTCCGGTGACAGCACCTTCATCAAGGACCGCAAAACCCTCGGCACCGTGCTGCGCGCCGACTACAACAACCGCTACTACGCTGAAGTGAGCTACACGCGTTTCAACAAGAACGCCACCTTCGACGTGCTGCATGACCGCGACAATTATTCCTTCGTCGTCGGTATCAACTTCTAAGAGAGAGACACATGAAAGCTATCAAACTCCTGGTCCTGGCGGGCAGCGTAGCGCTGGCGGCCAACACGTGGGCAGCCATGGGCGCGGCCGACGTCGAACGCCTCGGCAAAGACCTCACGCCAACCGGCGCCGAAAAGGCCGGCAACAAGGACGGCAGCATCCCCGGCTGGGACGGCGGCATCGCCAAGCCGATCGCCGGCTTCAACAGCAAGGACGGCTACGCCGATCCGTTCGCGTCGGACAAGCCTTTGTTCACGATCACGGCGGCCAATATGGCGCAGTACAAGGACAAGCTCGCACCGGGCCAGTTGGAAATGCTCAAGCGCTTCCCCAGCTACAAGCTGAACGTCTATCCAAGCCACCGCACCATGGCTTACCCGCAGGCCGTGTACGACAACATCAAGGCGGAAGCCGGCAAGGCGGAACTGACCGGCGGCGGCAACGGCGTGACCAACGTCGTGCGTTCGACCGTGCCATTCCCGCTGCCGAAAACCGGCGTGGAAGTGATCTGGAACCACGTCATGCGTTACCGCGGCGGCAGCGTGCAGCGCTATTCGGCTGAATTCCCGGTCCAGGCCAACGGCTCCTTCACGCCTGTTACCCGTACCGAGACCATCGCCTTCGCCAGCGGCATGGACAAGGCCGAACCGAACCGCCTGTTGTACTACATGGGCATCATCACCGGACCGACCGCCGTTGCGGGCGAAGCGCTGATGGTGATCGACCCGGTTGACCAGGTCAAGGAATCGCGCCAGGCATGGCTGTACAACCCTGGCCAGCGCCGCGTGCTGCGCGCTCCGGACGTGGCCTATGACACGCCGGGCTCCGGTTCCGACGGCCTGCGCACCACCGACGACTACGACGGTTTCAATGGCTCGCCCGACCGCTATGACTGGAAACTGATAGGCAAGAAGGAGATGATCATCTCCTACAACAACTACAAGCTCTCTAGCAAGAAGGTCAAGTACGCCGAGATCGTTCGTCCCGGCCACCTGAACCAGGACATGGTGCGCTACGAGCCGCACCGCGTGTGGGTCGTGGAAGCGACGCTCAAGGCAGGCAAGCGCCACGTCTACGCCAAGCGCGTGTTCTACATCGATGAAGACAGCTGGCAGATCGCCCACGCCGATTCGTACGACGGCCGTGGCGAACTGTGGCGCGTGCACGAACTGGACGCCGTCCAGGCCTACGATGCACCGGCCACCTGGTTCGCTGCCGAAGTGTTCTACGACCTGCAGGCGCGCCGCTACCTGGTAACGGGCCTGGGCAACCAGGAAAAGCCAAGCACCTTTGGCGCCAAGGTGGGCCCAAGCTTCTTCACGCCGGACAGCCTGCGCCGCGCCAGCAATTGATTTGAAAAATAAGTAACACGTACTGGGTCTCGTTTTGCGCCCCGTTTTCCCTGGTGGGGCGGGGCGTTTTTTTTTGCGCCAGGCGCTGCGAACCATGAACGCAAAAACACTAATTATGAACATCCTATTCAAGATCGCGGCGACGGCACTGGCCATCGTCGCGTCGTACTACCTGCTTACGCCGGCCATGGCCGATCCACTGGCTGTGCCTGCGCGTTCCTTCGCGCGCGCGCCGGAGCGCCTGATGCTGGCCATGGCCAGCACCGGCCCGCGCCTGGTCGCCGCCGGTGAACGCGGCATCGTGATCTATTCCGATGACAAGGGCGCGCACTGGAAGCAGGCCAACGTCCCGGTCAGCGTGACGCTGACGGGCCTCTTTTTCACTGACCTGAAAAACGGTTGGGCGGTGGGCCATGACGGCGCGCTGCTCGGCACCACCGATGGCGGCCTCAATTGGCAGAAGCGCCTCGACGGCAACGCTATCAACAAGATGATGGAAACGGACGCCAAACATGCCCAGGAGACGGTGCATGCCAATCCCAAGGCTACGCCCGCCCAGCTTGAGCAAGTGGACAACGCCATGGCGGACCTGCAGGCGGCCAGCAAATTCGGACCCTCGCGCCCGTTGTTGGCGGTGTGGTTCAGGACGGCTCGTCTGGGCTGGGTCGTTGGCGCCTATGGCCAGGCCTTGCGCACCCGCGATGGCGGCGCGACCTGGGAGTCGGTCGCTGCACGCATGCTCAATCCGGAAGGCCTGCATTACAACGCCATTGGTCACAGCGCCGACGGCGCACTCCTGATTGCCGGTGAAGGGGGACGCGTCTACCGCTCCGCCGATGATGGCGACACCTGGACAGTGCTCAATACCGGCTACAAGGGCCAACTGTATGGCGTGATCGAACCGGAAGCCGGTGCCTTGCTCGCCTTCGGTTTTGGCGGCCATGTGCTGCGCAGCGCCGACGCTGGCGCGCACTGGCAGGAACTGCCGGCGCTGGGAAAGAAAACCCTGGTCGGATCGGTGCCGGCGCGCGACGGCGCGCTGCTGCTGGTGGCGCGCGACGGCAGCCAATACCGCAGTGACGACAAGGGGCGCAGCTTCCAGCCGCAAGGCAAGCCAGGCAACCTGGAGTTGAGCGCTGCCTTGCGCCACGCCGGCTTGCTGGTGCTGGCCGGCGTCGGCGGCGTTCAGCTGCCCAACGAAACCCAACCATGAGCGACTCGATGGAAACCAAGATCACCTGCGCCGATGAGAAAATGGGCGCCCTTGAGCGCTTGCTCGAACCGCGCCTGTTTGCCAACCGCTTCACCGTGATGGTGCTGTTCCTGCTTGCCTCGCTGTGGTTTGGCTGGCAAGCGGCCCAGCTCAAGCCCGATGCCAGCTTCCAGAAAATGGTGCCGGCTTCGCATCCGTACATCGCCAACTACCTCAAATACGAGAACGAGCTGCGCCCACTGGGCAACGTGGTGCGCATCGCCGTCGAGGCCCAGGGCAAGGACATCTATTCGCGCGAGTACCTCGATACGCTCAAGAAGATCACCGACGAAGTGTTCTACATCCCCGGTGTCGACCGCGGCAACCTCAAGTCCCTGTGGACGCCGAATGTACTGTGGATGGAAGTGACGGAAGCGGGCATGGCCGGCGGCCAGATCATCCCGCAGGGCTTTGACGGCTCGCCCGCCAAGATCGACGAGGTGCGCAACAATGTGGTGCGCTCGGGCCGCATCGGCAGCCTGGTGGCGGCCGACCTGCGTTCGACCATCGTGCTCGTGCCGCTTCTGGAAAAGGACCCGGACACCGGTGCCAAGCTTGATTATGGCCAGTTCTCGCGCCGCCTCGAAGCGCTGGTACGCGACAAATACGCCAGGGAAGGCGTCAATATCCGCATCACCGGCTTTGCCAAGGTGGTGGGCGACCTGATTGACGGCGCACGCGCCATCGGCCTGTTCTTCGCGATGACCTTTGTCATGACCGTGGCCCTGCTGCTGTGGTATTCGCGTTGCTGGCGCAGCACCGCCGTGACCATCTTCTGTTGTTCGCTGGCGGTGGTATGGCAGCTGGGGATCGTGCGCATGCTCGGTTTCGGGCTCGATCCGTATTCGATCCTGGTGCCATTCCTGACCTTTGCCATTGGCGTCTCGCACGCCGTACAGAACATCAACACCATGGCTGCGGCGCGCCTGACCGGCGCCTCCGACATGGAAACGGCGCGCCTGACCTTCCGCCAGCTGTTCATCCCCGGCACGGTGGCGCTGCTATGCGATGCCGTCGGCTTCTCGACGCTGCTGGTCATCGACATCGGCGTGATCCGCGAGCTGGCCATTTCCGCTTCCGTTGGCGTGGCCGTTATCGTGCTGACCAAGATGTTCCTGCTGCCGGTGCTGATGTCGTACGTCGGCGTCACGCCAGCCTGCCTGCGCCACCAGGCGCGCAAACAGGCTGGTAAATACCGCGTGGCGCACTTGCTGTCGCGCTTTGCCGAGCCCAAGTTTGCCCGTGTCGCCGTCGCCATTGCCTTGCTGGTGCTGGGCGGCGCCTGGGCCATGAGCCGCGATTTGAAGATCGGCGACCTCGATCCCGGTGCGCCCGAACTGCGCCCCGATTCGCGCTATAACCGCGACAGCGCTTATATCAGCGCCCACTACGCCACCAGCGCCGACGTTTTCGTCGTGATGGTGAAGACGACGGCCGGTGAATGCGGTTCCTATCCCGTGGCCGAGAAAGTCGATCGCTTCCAGGGGGAGATGGAAAACCTGGACGGCGTCGAATCGACGATGTCGCTGTTCTCCGGGATGAAAAAGATCATCGCCGGTTCCAACGGCGGCGATTTGCGCTGGCACGCCCTGTCGCGCAACCGATTCGTCTCGAATGCCGCCCAGCGCGTGCTGCCGTCGGAACTGTATTCGAACGACTGCTCGATGGTGCCCGTCATGCTGTTCCTGACCGACCACAAGGCCGAGACGCTGACGCGCGTCGTCAATGCCACCGAGGCCTTTGCCAAGGCCAATGACGACGCCAGCATCCAGTTCACCCTCGCCGCGGGCAACTCCGGCATCGAGGCGGCCACCAATATCGTCATCAAACAGGCCGAACACCTGATGCTGGTGCTGGTCTACGGGATCGTCGCGCTGCTGGTGCTGTGGGAATTCCGTTCCTGGCGCGTTACGCTGTGCATCATGCTGCCCCTGTATATCACGTCGGCCCTGTGCGAAGCGATCATGGCCCGCCTGGGACTGGGCGTGAAGGTCGCGACCTTGCCGGTCATTGCGCTGGGCATCGGCATCGGCGTCGACTATGGCATCTATATCTACAACCGCCTGCAGCATTTCCTCGATCAGGGGATGGAGCTCAAGCAGGCCTACTTCGAAACGCTCAAGGGCACCGGCGCCGCCGTTGCCTTGACCGGGGTGACGCTGGCCTTGGGTGTGCTGACCTGGGTCTGGTCCGACATCAAGTTCCAGGCCGACATGGGCTTGCTGCTGACCTTCATGTTCCTCTGGAATATGGTGGGCGCCATCGTCATGATCCCGGCCCTGGCCGCACTGGTGGTGAAACGGCCATGAAAGCGCGCGACCCCGAACAGGACGCCACGCTGCGCGCCATCGTCGCCGCCTTGCGCGCGGGCGGCGCTTCCTTCAGCACCATCGCCGCGATGTTCAACCGGATTGGCCTGCCGTCGCGCCAGGGCGGGCGCTGGTATGGCGCCACCATCGGCCGCATCGCGGCGGGCCCCGACTGTCCGCCCGGGCCACCGCGCGGACGCCGGGAAACCCCGGTGCTTGATCGAATTTGCCAATGAGCCTATATTGGCTGAAGGGTCAGCGAAACAAGGGAAATCCGTGACGTCGCCTTTGCGCTCAATCGCCAATCGCCTTTTTATGGCCTGCCTGCTTGGCACGGCGGCGCCAGTCTTTGCCCAGGGCGGCGAAACGCTCAATTTTGTGCTCGAGCCGCTGCCTCCCTTCATCGTCGATGAGCACGGCCGGCCGGCCGGGCCGATGCCCGACATCGTCAGCGCCGCCTGTGAAGCGATCAAGGTGCAGTGCCAGTTTTCGATCATGCCATGGCGGCGCGCCTACGCGCTGGCCGAAAGCGGCAAGGCCGACGGCATCTTTGTATTTGTCCGTACGCCCGAACGCGAAGCGGCATTCCATTTTTCCGAACCGGTGATGCGGGCCACGTATGCCGTTTTCGCACGCCAGTCTTTGAAGCTCGCCTACACCCGCCCGCAAGACCTCGATGGCTACACGGTGGCGGCATACGGACCTTCCGGCACCTCGCAAGTGGCCGAAGACCTGGCACACGCGGCGCCACACCTGCGCCTGGAAATCGAAGTCGACAATCCGTCGGTCCTGCGCAAGCTGGCGGCCGGGCGTTACGGCGCACAGGGCGTGGCAGTCATGAACCGCGACGTGGGGCTGTATCTGATCGAACGCGACAAAGTCGCCGGCCTGAAGACCATCGGCGACATCAAACACAATGACTACGCCATTGGCCTGTCGCGCAAACGCGTTGCGCCGGCGCTGGTCGAGCGCTTCAATGGCGCGATCCACGAACTCAATCGGCGCGGCACGACGCGCCTCATCGTCGAGCGCTACGGCTTGCAGGTGGTGCCGCCCCAATAGCGCACTTTTACATTGGCGTCCGATCCTGTTACCCTATGGAAATAATAGAGCCGGATTGAACGCGACGATGACCCATATTCCCGACGACCACGCCAGTGCGCTGGCAGATCCCTTGATGCACGCTTTCCTGCAGGGCGCCGGCCTGGACGAGGTGAGCATCAATTGGCAGATGACGCCCGAATTCATGGCCATGCTGGGCAAACTGCTGGCCACTTCGGTGCACGGCAGCTTCGATCTGCTTGAAGCGCGCGCCCAGTTAAAGCGCGATGTGCAGGCCGACGTCACCCAGGTCGTCATGCGCAACAATAATCCCATCAAATTCCTGTCCGACGGGCGCACCGCCTTGATCCAGATGCTGCGCAAGAAAATGCCCGGTTTTATGGGCCCCGTCGAAGCGCTCGACGATGCCTTCGCCGACCTGCGCACCCACCAGCAGTGCGTTGCGGCCGGCATGCGGGGCGCGCTGCACGAAACGCTGGACCAGCTGGCGCCGCAGCGCATGGAAGCCGAGCAGGGTGAATCGGGCCTGCTCGACAAATTGCACCCCATGCGCCGCCGCGCCGCCCTGTGGGAGCGCTACGGCGCTGCCCATGCCGCTCTGGCGCAGGCAATCGACGCTGACTTCCAGGACACCTTGGGCAAGGCCTTTGCCCAGGCCTACGACCAGCACCATGAACGCATGCTCGACGAGGCTGCCGATGCCTGAGGCCGCATTCAGCCTGGCGCAGGTGTCGGGCATCGGCGGGCGCACGTCCAATGAGGACGCACTGGGCCACGTCCAGCGCGGCGCGGTGGCCTGCTTTGTCGTTTCGGATGGCGCAGGCGGCCACGAAGGCGGCGAAGTCGCCTCGGCCATCACGGTGCAAGCCGTCCTCGCCACAATCGACGCACCGTTTTCCGAAGACCTGCTGCGCGCAGCCATCGGGCAAGCCAGCACCAGTGTTGCCAGCGCCAAGACGGACAACGGCGCGCTCGCGGCGATGAGTGCCACGGTCGCTGCCGTGCTGCTCGATACGCACCTGGGCCTGGTTTGCTGGGCCCACCTTGGCGACACGCGTGTGCACCTGTTCCGATCGCGCCAATTGGCGGCCATGACGAAGGACCACAGCCTGGTGCAGCAGTTTGTCGACGCCGGCCTGGCCACCGACGCCGACACGCGCAATCACCCCAAGCGCAACCTGCTGTACGCCGCCATCGGTGCCGAAGGTGACACGCACGCCACCATCCAAAGTACGCTGGCGCTGCAGGCGGGCGACGCTATCCTGATCTGCACCGACGGCCTGTGGGAGTGGGTGACCGAAGACGCGATGGCGCAAGCCCTGGCCAAGGCAACGAGCGTGGACGACTGGCTGGCCACCATGTGCGCCGCCGCCGACACGGCCAGTGGCGCATCCGGCAAGGCACGCGACAACTTCACCGCCATGGCGCTATGGATCGTGCAGCCATGAGCGGGGCCGGCTCGGCCAATTGCCTGGCGATCGGCACCCGCCTGGCCGAATTCGAGATCACCGGCGTGGTCGGCGAGGGCGGCTTTGGCATCGTCTACATGGCCATCGACCACGCCTTGCAGCGCACTGTCGCCATCAAGGAATACATGCCGGCAGCGCTGGCTGCGCGCGGCGCCGACTTCAGCGTGACCGTGCGCTCGCGCCGCCACGGTGAAGCCTTTGAAGCGGGGCTGCGCAGCTTCATCAACGAGGCGCGTCTGCTGGCGCAGTTCGAACACCCGGCCCTGATCCGCGTGCACCGCTTCTGGGAGCAGCACCAGACGGCTTACATGGCGATGCGCTATTACGAAGGACAGACCTTCAAGGACGCCGTCAAGCAGCATCCTGGACTGGTCAACGAAGCCTGGCTCAAGAGCATCCTCAAACCGATCCTCGAAGGGCTCGATGCGCTCTACCAGGCAGATATCCTGCATCGCGACATCTCGCCCGAGAACATCATGCTGCAATCGAGTGGTGACGTGGTACTGCTTGATTTTGGCGCGGCACGCCGCATCGTCACCGGCCTGACGCAGTCGTTGACGGTGATCCTCAAGCCGGGCTATGCGCCCGTCGAACAGTACGCCGACGACAACGCCATGACGCAGGGACCGTGGACCGATATTTATTCGCTCTGCGCGGTGATGTATTCGGCGATCACCGGCAAGGCCCCGCCGGCGGCGGTGGCGCGCATGCTCAGCGACCCGCTCACGGCGCTGCGGGCGAGCGACTATCCCGGATTCGGCCAGCAATTCCTTGATGCGATCAATCGCGGCCTTGCTGTGCGCCCGGAAGAACGGCCACAATCGATCGCCGAATTCACGGCGCTGCTGGGCATTGACGGACAAGCTGCCATGCGGGCGCCGGTGCAGGCGGCGCCCCCGGCCAAGCTCCAAAAGAGAACCTGGCCGGCCTGGGCCGCTGCTGCCGTCGCCTTGCTGGCCGCCGGCAGCTGGATGGCCAGCCGTCCGTCGGCGCCCGCGGCCGCCGTCGCCGGTGCACCGGTCCCTATTCCGCTGGCAGCGACCATCTCCCCAAAAGAAGAAATCATATCGCCCGACGACTTGAAGAAGGAGACCGCCAGCGCACCCACCGTGCTGCCGGTCAAATTGCTCACGCCAGCCAAAGCCAAGGTTCCGGTTTCCGCCCGGGCGCTCGGCACGCTGAACTTGTCGATCAAGCCATGGGGGCAGGTATTTGTCGACGGCCAGGACAAGGGTGTCAGTCCGCCACTGAAGCAGCTGCCGCTGGCGCTTGGCAAGCACCGCGTGCGTGTCACCAATCCGCATTTCGCGCCCTACGAAATGACGATCACGGTCGACGCCAAGGCGCCCGCGAGCGTTAGCCGCGACTTTGCGGCGGCAATGCCGTAATGGCGGGCGCGGGCAGTTCGCGGCATAATGCCAACATGAAAAACCGCTACCGCCTCACCTGTTTTGCCGCCGCATGCGCACTGCTGGCTGGCTGCGCCGGGACCAATCCGTTTGCCAAAGCGCCCGAACCAGAGCTGTCCGCCGCGCGCAAGGAAACCAATGCCGGTATCGCCCTGTACAACGCTGGCGATTACGCCGGCGCCATCAAGCAGCTGGGCACCGCTTCCGCCATCTGGAAAGGCGAAAAACCGGTCCAGCTCGAAGCGCTCAAATACATGGCCTTCAGTTATTGCCTGACGTCGCGCCCGGTGCCGTGCAAACAGCGCTTCGAGCAGGCACTGAAACTCGACCCCGCATTCGACCTCGCACCCGGCGAGAAAGGGCATCCTTTATGGGATCCCGTGTTTGACAAGGCGAAAAAGGAACACCGGTAAAAGGTGGGCTTACAGGCCAAACGTCTTGAGCAAGGCGGGCAGTAGCTGGGCCAGAAATATCGCACTGACGACCCAAAGGATGATCGACGCCTTGGCATCCGCGATCGCGGTGTGCGTGTTCGCGATGGCCGTGCGCGTGTCCGCAATATCACTCTTGGTGGCACTGTTCGCCTTCAACAGCGCCAGGTCGAGCTTGATAGCGCTCAAATCTGCTTCCAGTCTGGCGACGCGCGTTTCCATGTCTTGATCATAGGGCGCGTTCAACCATTGAGCAAGTAAGACAGTGTCATGGACAGGCAGGATGTTCCAGCGATGACATCCATGAAGGCAAACTGGCCCTGCTGATTAACTTCCAGGAAATACAGCCGGCCCTCGTCATTCATCTTGAAATCGAAGACGCCCATGTCGAGTTTTGCCATTTTCATGAACGCGAACATCCGGGCTTCATCGACAGCGTTGAAACGATATGGTGTCATTGGCACGGATAGATCGATGCGCGAATCGACGGCGCCATTGCGTATCTGGATTGCCTGGTAGAGCGTGCCTACGACAAAGACCCGAAAGTGCCGGTCGCCCTCGATGTATTGCTGGTAAATGGCAGGCGCGGCCGCGATGGCGCCATCGTCGTCTAGGACGGACTCGCTGAGCAAGCTGGTCTTGATTTGCAAGGTGCTGGAATTGGCGTGGCTCTTGACGATGGTGCCGCCGGGATGGTCGCGGCAGAAATGGCGCACGGGTTCGGGATCGTTCGAGAACAGGGTGCGCGGCATGGCCATCCCGACCGCCGCCGCAATGTGCATTTGGGCGATCTTGTTTTCTGCGGCCATGGCCGCCTGGCGGTCGTTCACAAACCGAACCTTGCCGCAGCAAGAAAATAAGCCGTCGATGTGCAGCTTGGCCGAACTGTTGACAAGGGCCGCAATGCCCGATGCGTCGGCCATGGCAGCGGACGCTTGCGGACCATAGGGCCGGCGCCACCAGAGCACATCGAACTGGTCCGCGCGATGGCGATTTCCGTCGAGATCGGTGATCACGCCGGGGCGGACGAGGCCGTCGGCCAGCTCAATGCTGCTGGGGCTGGTGTCGAGAACATCCGTGCCAAACCGGACGATATGGTGGCCGTCCTGTTGGGCCAGATGGGCAATGGATTGCGCGTGCACGTCCTCTTTCAAGGAAAGGACGCCGATTTTCCTGGCAAGGTTCATGGTGGGGTTTTCCTGGGAGGGGGAACGGGGCAGGGATGCCCCGAAAGTCGGCAAGTTCCGGCGCCGGGCCGTGCAGCGACTAGACGAAGTCGCTCATGCCGTCGCCATCGCCGCCACAGCAGGAGCCGCCGCCTTCCATGAATTTGCGCGCATCTTGCTTGACGCCAGTGAACGCTTCCATGCGCCGTTCCCATTCGGCCAGTTCGTCCGGAGTTTTGAGGATCTTGACATCATGCTGCCAGGCGCCGACCATGACGACGGGGCGTTTGCCCTTGTACTCCACGGTGACCTTGCCGGCTTGCTCTTCAGGCTTCTTGTCTGACATGTTGAACTCCATTTGGTAAGTGGATCGAAGTGGCGTTGTTACACGCCACCGACCACCTTAGCAAACGGTGCCCGTTGTGGGATGGGAGAATCGGCTTCGTTTGATCCCGGCCAAACCCTGAGCGGCGGGCTTAACCCTTCTTGCCACCGAGGGCCAGGAGCACGCCGCCCGCCACCAGGGCGGCAACGCCGGCCCAGACCGGAATATTGACTTCCTGTTTTTCCTGCACCGACAGTTCGAGCGGTCCGATTTTGACCTCGTGCGTCTGCTTTGTGTAGCTGAAGCCGCCATACAAGAGGCTCAGCGCGCCTGCCACGATCAATAGAATGGCAACGATTCTGATGGAGTTCATAAGTGCTTTCTTAGGTGACTGGCCGATCCAGCACGGTCATGTTGCACGCATCGCGCCTTATTGTCCGTGGGGAAGCGCACCTAGCTATTCGTTTGCCCACCTACTTCGCGAAATCGAGCATCCTGGCAATCGTCCCGTCCTGGTGCGCTTGCTTGATCGCCGCATCGACTTCCGCCAGCGTGACATGTGCCTTGCGTGACACCGCGCAGTGCAAGGGGAACGTTGCGACCGGCAAGGGTGGATACAGCTTGAGCGGGGAAGGGCGCAGGCGTTGGCGATAGGCCAGCACACCCTTGGCGATCAGGATGTGGTGCAAACGCCCGCGCGCGAGTTTTTCGATATTCACTTCCATATTCGGCGCGTCATCGCGCACGAAGTCCTTGCCAAGAACCTGTTCCATTTCGGGATGGGCATAGCCAAGGATCGTGCCGACGGCCTGGCCGCGCACGTCCTCGATCGAGCGCGGCGCCTCGACGCTGGTATCGGTCGCCAGCACTTCCTCGGCCGTGAAAATGGTCTGGCTCCACAGGAAGTCGCCATGCAGCCATTGCGGCGTGTAGCCGCACAGGATGTCCGCCTCGCCGCGTAGCAGGGCAGGTTCAATGCGCTTGCGCGGCAGGATGACAAAGCGCACCTGCCGGCCAAGATTGCGCGCCAGCGCTTCACCCAGGCCCTTGTGAATGCCGGTGACCAGGGCGCCGGAGGAAAAGGCCGCCATCGGCATGTCGGACGCGCGATCGACGAGCACAAGCAGTTCTGCTGCCGGCACGCTGGGCGTGGGCAGCAGGCAGCAAATCATGCAGAGATAGCGGTGCAGGCGCATGCGCAAATAGTAGCCGTAATTTGGCCGGCTGCGATAACAGTTCCTTACACAAAAATTCGCACAGCTTTTGTGGCGTTGGAGACAATGGATACGTTAACTATTGTCCAACCTTACCAGGAAAAATCATGGAAAAACCGGAGGCTGTTTCTCACGGGCGCCGCGCCGCGCTCATGTCGATGCTGGGCGCCGTCGCCGCGACGGCGTGCGGTGGCGGCGGCGGAGCTGCGCCCACGGCCGCCCCCACGCCCGCGCCGCCGCCGCCCGTCGCGCGCCTGACCCTGAGCGGCGCGACAATGTTGGCGCCCAACAGCCGTACGCTGCTACTTCGCGGCATCAACGAAGGCACCTGGGGCAAGATGCGCAGCAGCGACGCTGCCGCCATCGCGGCGCAAGGCGGGAACGTGGTGCGCGTGCTGATTCGCTGGTGGGGCCTGTACGGCGGCACCGATGTGGAAAGCCGCGCCGATACCGCGCCCGGCCACTTCAAGCCCGACCACCTGGCACAGTTCCTGACCGAAATCCAATGGTGCATCGATGCCGGCCTGTGGGTGGTGCCGGTCATCGATTCCAATTGCGGGCAGAGCGGCATCCAGAATGCGGCGACGGCGCAGTATTGCGACCCGTCCGGCAGCTATCCGGGCGGGCGCAACTTCTGGACTGACTTGACTCAGCGCCAGTTGTTCAAGGAATCGTGGATCTACCTGGCCGGCATCTTGAAGGACAAGCCGAACATCGCCTTCTACGAACTGTTGCCCGAGCCGCTGTCGGGCCGCGACGTTTCCTATGGCGACGATGTGTCGGCGTTTTACCAGGAGCTGATGGCAGCGATCGACGAGACCGCCGGCGACAAGCGCACGCCCTTCCTCGTGGGCGCGCGCGACGCCTACAACATCAACCTGTGCGACGAAGCCTACATCGCCGCGCCGCGCTGGGCCAACCGCGTGGTCTATACGGGCAATCTGTTCATCCACACCGGCAAGACCCAGGCCGAGAATATCGCCGACCTGGAAAGCCGGCTGGGCGCGTTAGTGGCCATGCGCAGCAAACGCAACGTGCCCGTATTCATCCAGCAATTTGGCGTGCGCAGCGGTGACGATCCTGCCGGCTTCTACCTCGACGCCGGCCTGAGCCGGATGACCGCCGCCGGCGTGGGTTACACCGGCTGGCAGTGGCGGCAAAACACCAGCAGTCCCGACGAATATGCAGTCGTCGTGGAGGACCCGAATACCGGCGCCGATATCGTCAAGACGACCGTGCTGGCGACCTATTCGACATATTGGAGAGCTCTGTCATGAATGCCTCTGAGCGTTCGAAGTTTGAACGTCGCGGCTCATGTCGAGGACAAGGGCAAGGCTAGTACGGATTTTGTCTTGATTGCCAACGTAGTCAACTAAAGCTTCTTCGGCACGTTCTTTGATTTTATTGTCTGAAATTCTTGAGATCTTGATGATCTCTTGAACGTCTTGTGCGTCAGGACCATCAAAATGGACGAGTTTGCTCAAAATCAGATCGACTGGACTGCCTGCTTGAAGGACTTCATTGGCTTCCCATAATAGCCACAACCCGTTCAAGGCCTAGTGGCGGTTTTCAAGTGCATTAAGTTTGCGGCGCAGTCGTACGTTGTCCGCCGCGACGCTCACCAGGGCGACAATTGAAAAGACGTTCAGCGCGTCTGTGCCGAGGTAGTGCCAAAATGACCATGCCGCGATCGCCACGACGATCGCGGCCATTAACAAGCGCACTTGATCGTTCATGGGCGTCTTACGCGCCGTTCAAGTGACCGAGGTACGCGGACACCTGCTTGGTAAATGCCGGGCGCCGAAGAAATGGTCGTACCTAGCCATGGGCGGTGAATCCGGTTCTCGCGAGCAAACTGCATGACATCCGCCAATGATGTGCCGCCAGATAGCGAACGGCCCGTGGCAACGGCCAAACTACCGATTACGGCACCCGCATAATAGGCAGCGGATAGGGTTCCAACAACGCCAATTTTTTCAAGGCGCGTGCCCGCACCAACGACCTCTGCCACCGTCACCGCTTTGCCAAACTTGTCGATATGCCCCAAAAAAATAGCGACATTCGCAATTGCCAATTGCACGTCGCCATACAGCGATTCGGGAGCCGGCAAGCCGAGCTCCTCCATATTTTTCTTGAAATATTTGTAGAAGTCGGACACGGCGCCTCCATTCAACGTTGAGCAGAGAGTTCAGCCTAAATGCTCGGCATTAGCCTGTCTTAATGGAAATCAGTAAATTCGTCGGATCAGATGCAGTAGGCCGTAGGGGAGGGCGACAACCCACGACCGGTAACGCGTTCCGACCTTGAGTGCCGATCTGGAAATGAAAAGGCCACCCGGAGGTGGCCCATTCGCAAGCGGTGGTGGAGGCGGAGGGAATCGAACCCTCGTCCGCAAGCACTCTACAGACAGTTCTACATACTTAGCACTGCCATTTAATTTAACCGGTACAACGCGGACGTGCACGCTGTGTACCAGCGAGCTACCTATTATTTAGTCTCGTACCAAGTAGCCCGGCACCAGACGAGTCCCTGTAAATGACTCTAGAGCTTTTAAGGGCCCACCCCAGGGACGAGGTGTTCTAGAGCTAACAGCAATTAAGCTGCCAGTGCGTACGAGTTATCGTTTGCAGTTAAGTTTTTCTGGGTGTATTTACGAGGTAACCAGCCCTCGGTATGCCCTGCTCTGCTTTGCAACCCACGTCGAAGCCAGGTCGCCCCCACAGGTCTCCATTGTAACCGATCCGATTCTTACTTGTTGCTGCTCTTGCTCACTTCATTGGCGATCATGCCGCCACCAACGGCGCCAGCCACGGTGGCCAGCGCCTTGCCGCGGCCACCACCGACCTGGTTGCCCACCAGGCCACCGACAACGGCGCCGGCGCCAATGGCCAGGTAATTCGGCTTCGCTTCAGCGGCCGGGGCAGGGGCGGGTGCCGGTGCCGCGTGGGCCTGGGCCGTCTGCGTTGGCGTGCTGTGGTGGACCGGTGCCTTCTTGTGCTCGACAGGCGCCGCCACGGGTGCCGGGGCCGGTGCAGGCACTTCCACGGCAGGTGCGGGCGTTGCGGTGGCGACGGCCGGGGCCGGGGTGCTCACGGCTTGCGAAGTCGGCAGAATACCGGTGATGGCGGCCATGCCAACACCGCAAAAGCCGATCACGGCAACGGCGGCACCGGCGACGAGCGGGTGGATGCGGGTCTGGGTCTTGATCTTGTCCATTTGTTCTTCTCCATGAAGTGAATTAGTGCTGCATGGGAAGATTAACGTTCGGGCCATGGAACTGGCCGTCACGAGGCTGTATCAGACGTAAGTAGATGTAAGTAACTTAAACGGTCAGGGCCGGAACGAGGCTGCGCAGCACCTCGAGCAGCTCGAGCGGCTGGTCGATCAGGTAGTCGGCGCCCCAGGTGGCCGGTTCGATATTGCCGCAATAGCCCCAGGCGCAAGCGACCGTGGGCATGCCGGCGGCGCGGCCCGCTTCGATATCGCGCAGGTCGTCGCCCACATACCAGCATTGCTCGGGCGCGAGGCCGAGGCGCCTGGCCGCTTCGAACAGGGGGGCAGGGTGGGGCTTGGCGTGTGGCGTGGTGTCGCCGGAGACGACGCAGCCGGCCCGGGCCAGGCCGATCATGCCCACCAATGGGTCGGTAAAGCGGGCCGGCTTGTTGGTGACGATGCCCCAGGCCAGTCCGCCGTGCAGGATGCCCTCGAGCAGTTCCGGCACGCCGGGGAACAGGCTGCTGTGCACCGCCATCGCCGCCTGGTAATTGTCGAACCATTGCAGGCGCAATTCTTCGTAGCCTGCATCCTGCGGCGTGAGGCCGAAGGCGGCGCCGATCATGCCGCGTGCGCCGGCCGAGGCGGTTGGGCGCAGCAGGGCGTAGTCGGTGGGCGCGAGCCCGCGCGCGGTGCGCAGCTGGTTGACGGCGGCGGCCAGGTCGGGCGCGGTGTCGGCCAGCGTGCCGTCCAGGTCGAACAGGATGGCACGCGGTGCCTGCGGGGGAAGGGGGCGGCTCATATGCTTACAGCGGGCGGGTGCAGGCAACCATGTAGTTGACGTCGGTGTCGTTGTTGAGGGCGTAGATCTTGGTCAGCGGATTGTAGCTGAGGCCCTTCAGCCCATCGACTTGCAGGCCGGCCGCGCGCGCGAAGGACGACAATTCGGACGGCGTGATGAACTTGGCGTAGTCGTGCGTGCCCTTGGGCAGCATGCGCAGCACATATTCGGCGCCGACGATGGCAAACAGGTAAGCCTTGGGATTGCGGTTCAGGGTCGAGAAGAAGATCTTTCCTCCCGGCTTGACCAGGGTCGCGGCGGCCTGGACGATGGCGGCCGGGTCGGGCACGTGTTCGAGCATTTCCATGCAAGTGACGACGTCATACTTGCCCGCTTCGGCCGCAGCCATGTCTTCGGCGGCGATGCACTGGTAGCGCACTTGCACGCCGGACTCGAGGCTGTGCAGGTCGGCCACTTTCAGCGCTTTTTCGGACAGGTCGATGCCGGTCACGCGGGCGCCTTTGCGCGCCATCGATTCGGACAGGATGCCGCCGCCGCAGCCGATGTCGATCACCTCCTTGCCCGCCAGCGGGGCGCGTGCGTTGATCCATTCAAGGCGCAGGGGATTGATCTCGTGCAGGGGACGGAACTCGGAACTTGGATCCCACCAGCGGTGGGCCAATTCGCTAAATTTCTGGATTTCGTGTGGGTCAGCATTCATAGGCGCCCATGATAGCGGGAAATGCCAAATCGGGGACAGACCCCAATGAATTAATTGGGGTCTGTCCCCGATTTGGCATAAAAAAACCCCGCCGGAGCGGTAATGCCGTTCAGTTAAGGTTCTTTTTCAGGACGCGAACGGCATAACGCTTAGG
>JAZJYP010000084.1:0-11296 GCA_040390345.1 Pseudomonadota bacterium
CGCGGTCGAGCGTAGCGGGCAGCAGCACGCCACCGGCCTCGCAACGGCCGGCGACCTCCGCCTGATAATCGTCGGTCCGGATATACTTGTTGCGGTATTCGGCCTTGCCGTTTTCGAAATAGACGCTGTGGATCATGCCGTCGCCATCGAGCAGGGACACGGCTGTCTTGGGGCTGCCGCAAATGTGGGAGAACGTGGTAGTCATGGTGGTGCTTCCTTCCTTCTTCGTGGTTGATCGTGGTTGAAATCGGTCTTGCCGGTGCCGCTAGGTTTGCACTGTCATCGTCTCTGCCTCCTGTTCCTGCTGAAATTGAATGGGGTTGCCGATCGCCGTGCACAGGGCTTGCAAGCGGCCCGGCGGCGCCGCGCCGCCGTCCAGCGATGTGTGCAGCAACAGCATGTCGGCGTGGGGCGGCAAGGCGCGCACGGCGAGCGGCATGAAGCCCAGTGCGGCGAGGGCCCTGAGCGAGCGCGCGTTGTCGGCGTAGACCGAGGTATACACATGGCGGCAGCCCTGCGCCTGCGCGCGCGCGAACGCCAGTGTGGCGGCGGCGCGGCCGATGCCGGCGTCCTGGAAGTCGCTGCCGGTCCAGAAATAGAAGTAGCCGGCGTCGCCGCTGTGGTGCAGGCCGACCAGGCCGACCAGGCCCCAGCAGGCATGCATGACGGCGTAGTTGCGCTTGCCGGCCGCCTTGCGCTGGGCGGCGATCCAGCGCGCGGCGGCGGCCGGCGTGGCCAGCGGCGGCAGGCAGGCCATGGCGGCGATGGACGGGTCGCGGTATTGCTGCCACAGGGCCGCGGCGTGGCAGCGGCGCAGCGGCGCGAGGACCAGTTCGTCGCCGCCATGGCCGCGGCCGGTGCTGGCCGCCTCGCACTGCGCCAGCAGGCGCGCCGCCTGGGCGTCGTGGCCATAGCAGGCCAGGCCGGCTTGCAGGCAATCCTTGGCCAGCCCCCAGTGGCGCACGCGCGCCCCCAGGACGGCCAACTGGCGGTAGAAGGGATCGGGCGCGGCCGGCATGCGGTAGTGCGACCAGGTGCGCGCCAGTGCGTCCTGCCATGGCGGCCCCCCGACGCCTTCCGGCGCGGCCAGCAGGGTGGCCATGGCGGCGGCCAGCAGCGCCGGATCGTGGCCACTGGTGCGCAGCAAGCCCAGCACCTGGTCCGGTGCGGCAGCGCGCGCCAGCGTGGCCAGCACGGCGGCGTCGTCGGGATGGCCGGCGGCGAGGGCCTCTGCCAGGGCGCCCGGCGCCGCGCCGTCGCCGCGCACGAGGTGCACGGCGCAGCCCTGGTCGTCGTACTGCAGGCACCAGGTGCTGGCGCCCTGCGCAGCGCAGGCCAGCAGCCAGGCATGGATGGCCGGCAGCCCCGCCGCGCAGCTTTGCAGGCGCAGCTGCTGCAGCGTGCAGGGGCCGGCGTCGGCGCCAATGAACAGGTAGCGCCCGCGCGCCAGGCCGGCATAGTGGCGCGCCAGGGCCATGGCCTCGACCGGCAAGTCGAGCTGGGCGCTGGGACAGCGTTCCATGTAATAGGCCAGCAGGCCGGCCAGGCCTGGATCGGGCGCCACGCAGGGCTCCCAGGCCTGGCCATCGGGCGTTGCATACAGGGCGCCGTAGTGGACCGCGTGGTGGCTGCAGGCGAGGTGGGCCAGCCGGTGCCAGCCCACGCACACCATGGGGTTGAGGGTCAGGCTGGCCTCGAGCAGTTGCGCCTCGCCGGCGCAGGTCAGGTAGTGCACGCTGGCCGCCGCGCAGGGCGAGGCGGCCAGGCGCCGCGCCAGGGCGGTGGGCAGGATCGCGGCCAGCATGGCGTCGGCGGCGCCGAAGTCGAGCACGCACAGCGGTGCGTCCAGGTCGAGGGCGCCGCCGGCCAGCAGTTCTTCCCAGTACAGCACGATGGCGTCGGCCCAGGCCTGCCACACGCGCGCGGCCACGGGCGCCAGGGCGTGCCCTGGTGCGGCGCCCGCGCTGGTGCGCGCGCGCTGGTCCTGTTCGACGTGTGCTTGTGCCGACATCGTCTCTCCTTAGCGCTCGAGCGCAGCGTCGTCGGGCGCGCCCAGGCCCAGCATGTCGAAAATATTGAGCTGGCCGCCCTGGCGCACGAACAGCTCTTGGTACAGCTCGACGGCGTTGAGCTGGCCCCATTCGCTGGCGCGCCGGACCAGGTAGGGTACCGGGCTATGGGGCTCGACCTGCAGCAGGTAGCCGGCCGCCTCGTTGAGCCGGGCATAGGCGTCGGCGCGGCTGCGGATGGCGCCTTCGCCTGCGCCCTGCGTGGCCGGCGCCGCCGCTGCCAGCAGCGGCGGCGCGCCGGCAGGGGCGGGCGGCGCACTGGCCTGGTGCTGCAGGCCGCGCCGGTGCAGTTCCGACTCGAACAGGGCGGCGGCCTGCTCCAGCACCTGGGCCAGGGCGCCCAGCGAGGGCGCCTCGTCGCCGAAGCAGGCGTCGGCGATGTCGTCGAGGGCGGCGAGCATGGCGCGCGCTTCGTGCACCTGGCGCGCCATGGCGCTGCAGGCGTCGGCATCGGTGCCGGCCAGGGCGCTGGCCAGGGCCGCGCCGTCGGCGCCTTCGCTCTCGCCGCGTTCATGCTCGCCATGGCGGGCGCGGTTGGCACGCTCCCAGTCGGCCAGGCCGTACAGCTCGTCGCCGGCGTCCCCTGCCAGCGGCACCTGGCGCAGTGCGCCGGGCAGCTTGTCGTTCATCCAGCGCAGCACATTGGCGCGGTGCGCCAGGCTGGCGCCGTCGGCGGGCGGGTAGAGTTCGTCCCAGTAGCGGGTGCACAGCTGGCCGACCAGGTGCAGGCCGAGGGCGATGCCGGCAAAGCCGTGCTGGTGGATTTGCGCCTCGAGCAGCCAGGCGGCCAGCTGCAAGTCCTTGCTTTGGTGCGCCAGCGCGGTGCCGGCCAGCTCGATGACGCGCGCCCAGTCGGCGCGCTTGAGTTCGTGTTCCCAGGGGCCCAGCGGCAGGCTGGCGTCGTCGAATTTGCGGGCCTTTTCGATGGCCTTGTAGACGCCATCGCCGCGCAGCCAGCTGCCGGCCGGCGTGGGCCCGTCGATGGGCGCGAGCAGGGCGTCGAAATGGTGGCCGAACAGGGCGGGGCAGGCATGCAGCAGGGTGTCGTCGGGCAGGTGGTCCATGGTGTGGTCCTTAGCGTGGTGCGGTGGCAGGCAGGCTGGCCGGGAATTTGAGGGTCGTCAGCGCCTGGGTCTTCGGGTCCTTGGCCGTGACCGACATGCCCAGGAAGAGGCGCGCCACGTCGCTGCCCTGGGCCGGGGTGCTGGCCGTGGCGAGCGCGACCGGGACCTGGAAGGGATAGGCATGGTTGTCGTCGCTGTTGTCGTCGCGGTGCTGGGCGAGCAGGCGCAGCAGGGCCCAGGCGTCGCTGCCGTGGCTGAAACTGGCCTTGGTATCCTTGACCAGCAGGCCGGCCTGCTCGGGCCGCGCCGCGGGCCGCCAGGGCGAGGTGTCGGCCCATTCGAGCTCGAGCAGCAAGGGCTGGCCGGGGCGCCATTTCACGGTGCTGGGCGAGGTGCGCGGCCACGTCACGGTCTTCTCGCCGCTGCTAAAGCGCCATTCGACGATTTCGCTGGCGCCGGGCGACTCGCTGGCGCGCGCATTGAAGCCGATGTTCAGGGTCAGCTCGGCGTCGGTCGCCAGCAGCGGCTTGAGGGCGGTCGCGGCATCGTCGAGGGCGACGAGGAAGCGGCGCCGCGCCTCCCAGCTGGCCTTGGCCTCCCCCATCGCCTCGGCCTTGCTGCGCAAGCTGGCCAGGTCCTTGCCGTAGCTGCTGAAGAATTTACGCACTTGTTCCAGCGTCAGCGCGTCGGACTTGGTCTCGCCAAAGGGATAGTGGCCGGCGATCTCTTCGAAGTGATCGCGCAGCTTCGTATAGTCCTGCAACATCTGGCCCCGGTCGAGCTTGCCGCAGCGCGCATTGGCCTGTTCCAGCGCCAGGCGCTGGCTGGCCGCGAACAGGTCGTCGCCCGGCTGGTCGGCGGCGTCCTCGAGCTTCTTCGAACAGTTCTTGCTGTCGAGCTCGAGCAGGGTCTTGCTGAAGAAGTCGTTGAGCTTGCCGACCTGGCCCTTGGTGTCGCCGGCCAGCGCCTGGTTTACTTCCTTGACCGTGTTGCTCCAGTAGGGATTGGTCTCGCTGATGCTGGCGGCGGAGGCCGAGGCGTGCTCACCGAGGTATTTGGCGAACGGCGCCGCATAGCCGGCCAGGATCTTGACGCGCGCCAGGTCGGCCTCGAGCGAGCGCGCCAGCGCGGCGCTGCCGCCCAGCGCAAACAGCGTGCCATCCTTCTGGCCGGCCGGCGTCGCGTACAGCTTGTCCTTGAGGGTGTTGACCTGGCCGAGGGCGGTGCCGGCCTGGGTGCGCACGCAGTTGCGCAGCAGTGTCGCGCTGCCGAGCAGGGCGGCCTGCTCGTACAGGCCGAGCACCTCGTCGATGGCCGGCAGGGCGGTGGCAAACTGGCTGCTGGCCTGGCTGAGTGTGGCGTCGACGCCGTCGCCGTCCGGCACGGCCTGCTGGGCGCCGGCGATAGCGGCGCCCATCGCCTGCTTGAGCTGGTGCAGGCCGAGGCCGGCATACAGGCGCGGCGTGCCGGGCGCGCCGTTCTCGGGCACGCGCAGCTTCTTGAACGCGAGCCAGGCCGTCGCATAGGCCGTGGCCCGCTTGAGCGCGGCCGGCGCCATCTGCTGCGTGGCCTGGCAACTGAGCGATGGCGCCGCCGGCACCTGCATGAAGTCTTCCTTGAGCAGGGCGGCCAGGCCATCGCGTTCGGCCAGTACCTTGGCGCCAAAGCTGCCGGGACGGGCCGGGTCAACGATCTTGTCGAGCGGCGCCACTTCCATCCCGGCCAGGACCGCGCGCGCCTTGTCGTAGCAATGTGCCGCGTCGAGCCTGGCGGCGGCAGTTTCGAGGGCGCCCAGGTAGGGTGGCAGGGCCTTGCGGCGCGCGCGCAGGCCGGCGCCGAGCTGCTGGCAGGGATTGTCCTCGGCCGTGGCCGGCAGCCAGGCGAGGCTTACCCAGTCGAGCCAGTCGTGGGCGTCGCGCGCGCTCGAGAGCAGCGTCGCCGGCGCCTTGACGGTGGCGGCGGGATCGGCCAGGCGGGCCAGCGCGCCGAGCTTGTCCTTGCCTGCGCTGAGCTCGGCGACCAGGCCGTCGCCCAGGCCGCTGCTCAGGCGCACGATCCAGCCCTGCAAGGCGGTGCGCTGGCTGTCGTCGATGCCCGCCAGCGCCGGGGCGTCGAGCTCGCGCAGCGCCCAATACACGCCGCCGTCGTGCTCGACCCGCCAGGGGCGCGTGCCGGCCGGCGGCGGCGCGCTGCCGAGCGCCTTCCACAGCGATTTCTGCACCTGCTCGAGCCAGTCCTGCCACGCGCTGCTGGTGCGCGCCGTGCCTGGCGCGGGGGTGCCGTAGACATACTCGACGACGTCGTTGAGGGCCTGGACGGCCGCATCGGGATTGGCGGCGGCGCGCTTGCCTTCGAGTTCCTTCAGGCGGCCGGCCGCCGCCTCGAGGCGGGCCAGCTGGTCGAGGAAGGTGAACAGGTTCTCGCGTGCCAGCGCGCTCGCTTCGGCCGGTGTCGTCGCCGCGTCGGGCTGGCGCGGCGTGAAGGCGAGCAGGCGGCCGGCCCTGGCCTTGAGCTGGCATTGCAGGCCGGGCAGCAGGGCGCCGGCCAGGGCGCGTTCGGCGGCCAGCTGGGCGGCGCGCCGTCCGGCCCGGTCCGACACGGCCGACCAGGGCAGGTAGTCGAGGGCCGGATGCATATGGCCGACGCGCGCGAGCAGCGAAAAGGCCTGGGCCTGGTCGAGGCAGGACGGCGGCGCGGCATCGACCTTCAGGATGGCGGTGGTGGCGCGCACCAGCGCGTCGGCCTCGTCGCGCAAGGCCCACGACTGCAGCAGCACTGCCAGGCCCATGGCCAGCAGCGCGCCGGCGATCCCGGCCTGGACGGTGCGCAGCAGGCGGCTGCGCGCCCAGATGCCGGCGCGCGCGGGCCGCGCCAGGGCGCGCTCGGCCAGCACCTTCTTGCCCACCAGGTCGTCGACGAAATCGACGTCGCTGCGCACGGCGTGGCTGTCGGCGCCGTCGGCGGCGACGCTGCCGCACAGGTAGATGCCGCGCACCAGCCAGGCGCCGGGCAGGCAGTCGGGCTGGAACACGGTGTCGAGCCAGCGCGCGAAACCCGGCTGCAGCTGTCCCAGGTGGTAGGGGAAGAGGAAGACCTGGTCCGCCTGCGCCAGCGGGGCCGCGCCGGCGGCCGTGTGCAGCAGGCGCGCGCGCAGGACGGCGCCCAGTGCCTGGAAAGCCTTGGCCGCCCATTGCGCCGGGGTGCCGGCGTCGGGCGCGGTGGGCGCGGACCAGCCCAGCATCTCGCTGCGCGCCACCGCGCCGACGGCCCGCCAATAGGCGCTAAAGCCAGGCACCTTGTCGGCGCCGGTGATGACGACATAGGCGGGCAGCACGTAGCCGTAGGCCAGGGCAATGCTGTCAAGCTGGCGCCGCACCGTGGCGGCGGCGTCGGCGAGGGCGCCGGGCGTGGCCAGGGTGTGCGCGGCCACGGCGATGACGACGCCGTCGAGCGGCCGCTCCGGGCGCAGCGCCTCCAGTGAGCGCAGCAGGGCGCGCCACGGGCGTCCTGCGGCCGCGGCCACCTTGCCGTCCGGGTCGATCAGGGCGCCCTGTTCGAACAGCCACCAGCGCATGCCTGGCACGGGCCAGCTGCCAGGCCAGGGCATGCCGGGACTGCGCAAGGCCGGCGCCACGCTGGCGGCCAGGCTGGACTTGCCGGCGCCCGCTTCGCCCAGCAGCAGCAGCCAGGGCGTGTCGTAGCGGCGCCGGGCCGGTGCGATGACGGCGCGGGTGAGCCGGGCCAGGCGCTCCGGCCAGGCGGGCGGCGGCACCGGGTGGGCGCAGCCTGGCAGCGGATCTTCCGTCCCGAACAGGCGGTGCGCCGCGAGCCCGGCGGCGGCGCGGGCGGCGCCGAGGAAGGAAGGAAGGGCCAGTGGCACGCGTGATCTCCGGTTCAGGCGCTGGTGGCGAGGCGGGCCAGCTGGTTCAGCACGTCCTGGCTGATCCAGATCCAGCACAGCGCCGACAGCGCCAGCAGCAGCGCGCTGGCATAGCGGGCCACGCGCAGCCAGGGCGCGAGCGGGGACAGGCGCTGCTGTTCGGGCAGGCGCACGCACCAGGCATAGGCCTGGGCGAAGGCGGGCGCCGGCGCCGCGCCGGCCAGGCGCCCCAGTTCGGCCTGGTAATGCAGCAGGGCCTTGCCCCCCGTCTGGCCGCGCAGCTTGCCGCGAAAGCCCAGGCGCAGGGCCAGCAGCAGCACGCTGGCCAGCTCGCGGTGCAGGGGCGTCAGGGCGGGCGCGGCGCGCAGCTGGTCGGCCAGGTCGAACAGGTCGGTACCGGCGCTGCGCGTGCCGAACAGGCGCGCTTCGAGCAGCAGGCCGCTCCACGCGCCGGCGCCGTCCCAGGCCAGGTCGATCAGCAGGCATTCGTCAGCCACCGCCGCCATGATTTTTTGCGTGATGCGGTAGGCGCGCAACTCGCGCGCGCTGGCCAGTGCCGTCACTGCGGCGCCCTGGCGTTCAAGGCACAGCAGCAGCCAGGCCTGGACCCGGCCCGCCAGCTGGTCCGCGCCGGGCCCATGGTCGAGCGAGGACAGCCAGGCCGGCAGGCGCTTTTCCGCGCAGGCGAGCTTGATGGCGGCAAGCTGCTCGTAGAAGGCGGCGAAGCTGGCCAGCAGGGAGACTTCGCTATGCATGGCCGGCCTCATGGCGGTGGCGCTTGGCGCGGTACAGGAAGACCTGCTCGGGCATGTTGTGGCGGTCCACGCCCTGGATCATCAGCGGCTCGCCGGCGGCGAAGGCTTCCTTGTTGGCGCTGTGGATATGCTCGTTCTTGATCAGGAACAGGGCGGCGTCGGCCGGCAGGCGCCGCGCGCGCGCTTCCGCTTCGCTGAGCTGGCGCGCGCTGGCGCCGCGCTGGCGCTGCTGCTGCACCACACCGATCAGGTCGGCGCTGGCGATCGAGGAGCGGTGCAGCCAGCGCCCGCAATCGCTGGCGCTCTGGCCGGCTTGCGGCTGGAGTTCGATGATCACGTCGCCCTGCATGTCGGCGAACAGGCGCCGCGAGAAGCCTTCCTTGAAGGGACTGAAGCGGTGGCGCTCGTAGTCGCTGTGCAAGCCTTGCATGGCTTCTTCGAGGTACAGGCAGACGGCACTGAACTGCTCGAGGCAGCCGGCGTGGCGGTAGGGGCGCATCTCGGGCGGCATCGGGCGCGCCGCCAGGGCGGCCACGGCGCCGACGGCGATGGCCAGGGCACGGTACATCTCGCGCGGATGCAGCTCGGGGTCGGTGGCGCAAATCTGCAACGGCGGCAGCACGCCGGCGAGCACGCGGGCGGCGTGGCGCAGCACGCTGCCGGCGCCCGAGAGGCTGTCGTCGAGGCCTGGCTTTTCATCGACGGCGCCGCCCAGTTCGTCGAGCTTCATGCGCATCGACTGGACCAGCTGTTCGAGTCGTTCGGCCAGGCTGTCGGGCGCGCGGAAGGCGCTCGCGCCCAGGCGCAGCATGGGCGGATGGTAGGGCGCCACTTCGAACTGGCCCGCGCTGTTGCGCCGCACCTGCAGCAAGGGGCAGGCGCTCAGGGTGGCGGGCGGGGCGGCATCGATCTCGTAGGCGGCCAGCTCGTAGCGCAGGCGCAGGCGGTCGATCGACTGGGCGTCCTGGCCGGTATTCTCGTCGGTGGCGCGCAGCGGCGTGCCGGCGTCGTAGCGGCGGTCGGCATGGCCGCGCACGGCGGCGTTGTCGCCATGCCCGCGCACGACGGCGCAGATGCACAGGGGGCGCGTGCTATCGCGCCCCGGCGCGTCGAGCTGCAGCGTCAGCGGCTCGCAGCGGCCATCGGCCGGATAACACAGGACGCTGCCGTCGGGCAGCACGCAGTCGAGCAGGGTAACGCTGACGCGCCCGCCCAGCAAGGCGGCCGTGTCGACGGCCAGCTGGCGCACGCCCCAGGCGTCGGGCAGGGCGGCGGCGAAGCGGTGGGCCATCTGGGCCTGCCAGTACACGCGCTCCTGTTGCAGGTGCTGGGGCGTGAGCAGCATGCCTTCGGTCCACAGGACGGCTTCGGGCAGGGAGGGGTTGGCATACATGGTGGTCTCCTTCATTGGCTGCAAGCCACGCCGCTGCTGGACAGGTGGATCGTGGCATGCACAAACTTGCTCAGGTTGCAGTAGGTGGCGCCATCGGGAATGTAGTTGGCGTAGCTGTACACGCCCAGCAGCGTGCCGGCGTGCTCGGGCGGCGTGACCGTGGTGCTGCGGCCGATGGCCAGCTTCACTGGCTTGACTTCCATCTCGGTGGGCTGGGCCTTGACCAGGTCATCGCGCTTATCGAACCACTGCGCTGCGTCGGTGGGCATCTTTTCCATCGCGGCCTTGGAATAGACAAAGACAATGTCGATGGCGGTCGCATGGCGCGCATTGGCGTCGGCGTCGGCCGCCAGGCTGATGCTGGCCAGGCGCGCCGGCGGCACATAGCCGCAGGCGCCCAGCGCAAGGACGGCGGCGCAGGCAGCGTGGCGTGTTAGCCGCATATGAGCACCCGGAACTGGCCCGGCACCAGCGACATGCCGGTGGTGTTGCACGGCATGCCGTTGTGGCCCGTGACGGAGGTCATGCGGGTGGCGAAGGCGCCGCCGATCAGCACCTTCAGGCTGCCCGTCAGGTAGCGGTCCGGCCCGATGAACACGTTCGAGATGATCCCGCCGGCCGTGCCCGGTTCGTCGCCGCTGCTGATGGTCCCGGCCGTCATGATGTTTTCGGCCAGGCCGGGCCCGAACATGACCTTGATCTGCGAAGGGATGTGCAGTGCCGACTGGGCCAGGTTGGGGTAGGGCAGCGGCACCGGGCCGGCCGGCGTGGGCGTCTTGCACACGTCGGGGATCAGGGCGATGTTGACGACACCGAGGCTGATGCAGGCGAACATGGGCGCTCCCTCAACCGAGGCTGACGCGCTCGGCGTCGACCTTGACATCCTGGTCGGCCAGCAGCAGCGCGTGCTGGCCGTGCAGGCGCAGCAGGGCCGACACGTCGAGCAGGTATTGTTCGGCGCGCCCGACATACTGGCGCATGGTCTGGACCACGCATTCGTTGACGGTGCTGTAGAGGTTGTCGGCATTCAGGGCCAGCAGGCCGGTGGCGGCGGTGATCTCGATATCGCGCAGCGACTTGAGGGCGATCTCCTCGTTGGCCTGCAGGGCGATGCGGGCCTGTTCGATGCGCAGCTCGCGCGCGCCAGGCACGCACAGGCGCGCCAGCGCCGGGTCCTGGCGCAGCAGCAGGTGCACGATGAAGACTTCGCCATTGGCGCAGGCGGCCACCAGCACCTTGTCGCCCACTTCGGGGGCGAGCACGCAGGACAGGGCCTGGCGCACCATGCGCCCGTCGTCGAGCAGGAAGCGCTGCTCGTCGAGGGCGACGGCGATGCCGGCTTCAGACCACTGCGGCGCCAGCGCGGCGGCAGGCGGGGCGGGGTGGCGCACGATAGGTGTCATACGGTTTGCTCCTGGGTGGGGTAGGCATAGGCATGCTGGCGGGCCGCTTGCAAGGCGGCGTCGGTCAAGGCCAGCGCGCGCCGGCTGCTGCCGCGAAAATCGCTGGCGCAGATGGCGCTGCCGTGAAAGCTTGAGTAGTCAAGTATCGCGTCGCGAAAATCGAGCTCGCGGCCGTGCGCGTCGTCGAAGCGCACATAGGCCAGGGCGGCGCCGGCGAAGCTGACGGCACGGCTGCGGCTGTTGTTCCACACGCTGCGCGCCAGGCGCGCAGCGGCGAAGCTGCAAGCGACCAGGCGCGCTCCCTGGAACAGCGCCTGCTCCAGCTGCGCCGCGCCGAAGTCGCTGCTGCGCAGGCGCGCGCCCACGAAGCCGGCGCGCGGCGCCTGCAGGGCGCGCAGGACGGTACCGTCGAAGCGCGCGCCGGCGCAATTGGCCTCGGTGAGGTCGGCGCCGCACAGGCTGGCGTGGCGGAAGCTGGCCGCGCGCAGGGTGCAGCGCGCCAGCACGATGCCATCGGCCTGCTGGCCGTCAAAGTTTGCGCCCACCAGGATCGCGCCGTCGGCGGCCAGGCCGGCCAGCGTGGCCTGGCGCAGGTCGGCCTGGTGTAGCACCGCCAGCTCGAGGCGGGCCCGCGCCAGGTCGATGCGTCCGTATTCGCATTCGAGCAAGGTGCTGCGCACCAGGCGCGCACCGGCCAGGTCCTGCAGACTGACCTGCTTGCGCGCAGCCAGC
>JAZJYP010000085.1:0-22797 GCA_040390345.1 Pseudomonadota bacterium
GGCAGATCGTGGTCTGACCCCGGTTGTCAAGTTGCCGGGTTTGACCCCAAACTTAAAAATCGAAAACGGGCGCCGAAGCGCCCGTCTGGCCGCCGTGCTTCCCCACTCGGCAAGGCGCGCGGCGGCACGCAGCTCCTGCCAGCAAACCGGGTAAATCGTTTCCCTGTTCTTGTAGCCTTCAGTGTAGTGGGCAAGCGGCAATTGTCAATACACATCAACATCATGTTTGAGTGCTAAGATTGCCGCACTTCACCTTCGCGGGAACCGCCATGCCCACCACCGACCACGCGCACCGCCACGAACGCCTGTCGCTGCTGGTGCTGTTGGCACTGCTGCTTGGCCTGCCGCTGGCCGTCTGGTTCGACGTGCAGCACATCACCGCCACCTCGCTGCAGCGCCAGGCCAGCGACCTCAATTCCGTCATCAGCAGCATCCGCGATTACTACAGCACCGGCGTCGTCGCCCACGTGCTGGCCAATCCCAACGGCCCCACCCAGGTGAGCCACAATTTCGAGAACATCCCCGGCGCCATTCCCCTACCGGCCACCTTGTCGCTGGAACTGGGCCGCGTGATCGCGCGCCAGCAGTCGAACATCAGCTACCGCTTCGTCTCCGACTACCCCTTCCGCAACCGCGCCCCGCACACGCTGGACGCGTTTGAAACGGGCGCCCTCGCCAGCCTGCGCGCCAAGCCCGAGCAGCCGGCCCTGATCGACTACGCCAGCGCCGGCCTGTCCAGCCAGGTGCGCCTGGTCTCGCCCGTGGTGATGGGCAGCGCCTGCGTCCAGTGCCACAACAGCCACCCGGACAGCCCCAAGAAGGACTGGAAAATCGGCGACGTGCGCGGCCTGCAGGAAGTGACGATCAAGCAGCAGGTCAGCACCAGCCTGTGGTCCTTCAAATACAGCCTGCTGTATTTCGCCTTCGTGGCCACGGCCGGCCTGGCCTTCATCTTCGTGCAGCGCCGCCAGCACGCCACCATCCGCGGCATGAACGGCGAACTGGCCAAGACCAACGCCTTCCTCGCCGCCATCTCCGCCAAGATCGCGCACTACCTGTCGCCGCAGATCTACACCCAGATCTTCAGCGGCCAGATGGATGTGGAACTGTCGACACGGCGCAAGCAGCTGACGATCTTCTTCTCCGACATCAAGGACTTCACCGCCCTGACCGAGTCCTTGCAGCCCGAAGCGCTCACCGCCATCATCAACGACTACTTCACCGCCATGAGCGCCATCGCCCTCAAGCACGGCGGCACGATCGACAAATTCATCGGCGATGCCATCCTGATCTTCTTCGGCGACCCCGACACCAAAGGCGCCGCGCAGGACGCGCGCGCCTGCCTGGCCATGGCCATCGAGATGCAGCACGCCGTGGGCCAGTTGAACGTGAAGTGGCGCCAGACCGGCGTGGAGCTGCCCTTCCAGATCCGCATCGGCATCAATACCGGCTACTGCAACGTGGGCAATTTCGGCAGTACCGACCGCATGGACTACACCATCCTCGGCGCCGAGGCCAACCTCGCCGCGCGCCTGCAAAGCGTGGCCGCACCGGGCGGCATCGTGGTCAGCTATGAGACCTATGCGCTGGTGCGCGACATGGTCGCCGCCCACGCCCTGCCGCCGACGACGATGAAAGGCATCGCCCGCGATGTCGTGCCCTACGCCATCGACGGCCTGCTCGATGCCGACGGCAAGACCGTGCAGGTGTTCAGCGAACACGGCAACGGCCTCGACCTCTACCTCGACCTGGGCCGCATCGACGCCGACAGCGCCGCGAGCCTGCGCAAGAAGCTCGAAGCGGCCCTTGCGGCGCTGGAGAAGCGAGGAAACAATGCCATTTGAAGCCCTGGATCAGCTTTGCGCGCTTGCGGCCTACGTCGCGCTTACCATGCGGACGAAAGTCAAAGAATCTTCCACTATGGCTTCAGCGCATGAAGGGGTTTAGTATCCGCAAACGCCCATCGATTATCTGACCATGCTGAGATACGCTCAACGTGAGTTTGCTTCATCACGATCGAATTTGAAGTCCGCGGGAACCAGGGCGCCATAGGCACGCAATCGATTCACGGCCGCTTCGATATCGGATGACTTGGCGACTCCGAAATGGCGCTTTCCCAGCACATGAATGTCGATATAGTCGCCCGCCTGAAGGGCTAAGGCTTCCACGACCGACGTTGACAAACGGACCGCCAGACTGTTCCCCCATTTTGCAACGCGCATGGCAGCTCCCTGGAAGGGTTTGTGAATGATCATGGTACGTCAAATTTTCAACCGAGACCACGCAAACGAGTGACGTTTGATCTGTCCCAAACATGATTGAAATGGCCGCGTCAAAATTCCAGATCATGGATACGTTGCCAACCGACCTCAAGAACTTCATCGACAAGCAAGCCGAGCTGGAAGGCTATCCGTCCGGCGCACGCTACTTGCATCATCTGATCCGCATGGAGCAGTCGCGCATCAAGCTGCGTGAACGCCTGCTGGCTGGGGCCAGGTCACCCGAAACGGCCGCCATTGATGCCTCTTACCTTGAAACGCTCAGCCAGCGCGCCGCCGCCCGCAAGCGCAAATGAAAGATTTGGTCATCGTCCCGCGCAAAATGGCCGACGCGGACATCAGCGCCATCGCCAACCGCTACCGCGCCGGTGCCGGCGCTGCGGCGCTGGACGATTTCATCACCGCCCTCGACCTTGCACTCATCAACATCGGCTGCCTTCCCGAAAACGGCTCGCTGCGCTACGCCGAGGAACTGGGCATCGCCAAGCTGCGCACCTGGCCGGTCGGCCGCCTCCCCTACCTGCTGTTCTACATCGAACGGCCCACCCACATCGACCTTTGGCGCGTACTGCACAAGCAGCGCGACATCCCGGCGCGCTTGCGGGTGCCGACACGCCCCTAGTCCCGCGCCAGCGCTGCGCCGCGGCTATCGAGCAACTGCCTGAGCACGCTGCGGTGGCAGTGGCCCTCATCCTCGCAATAACAGCCCACGGAAAAGTTCGAAGTATGCGACAGCGCCGCCAGCAAGTCGATGACGCGGCTCGCGTCAGGCGCCTCCATCTCCTTGCGATAAGCCTTGACGAACTGCGCCCACGCTGCCGGCGAATCGGCCGCCTTCCCCTGCGCCATCAACTCCGCGCTGGGCGAGAGATTGGGCAGCCACACATCGTAATAATTGCGGCTCGCGAACTCCCCCTTCGGCACACCGCGCGGCGGACGCCGCACTGTACCGATCCGCAGTCCCTCGCCCGCGCCACGCGGTGAGCCCAATTGCACGATGCGCACGCTCATCATCTTCCCCAATTAGCTTAACGTCCGGTTTGCTGCATTCTTTTTTCGGCACCAAAAAATAGTTCAATCTGCCAAACCAAGACGCGCCTCCACATCGTCAAGCGTAGCGGTGGCCTCTTCGCCACTGCGGACACGACGCACGACCTGTTCGGCCAGATACATGTCTTCCAAGTCATCGAGATGCATGAGGATCGCTTCGCGTGCATAGAAAGTCTTGCTGCGCCCGGTGCGTTCGGCGAGATTGTCGAGCCGGGCCTCGATCTCTTGGGATAGACGAATAACCAACATGCCGTGCTCCTTTCGCCAAGAATAACCCAAGGCCTGCCATACAAACCTGGCACCGGCCATGCCTGCTCGTTCCGACTTTCGCTCAACGGTGGCCTTACTTGCGCGCACTATTGGGCAAGTCGCGGAAGTCTTCGCTGCGATCCAAATCGCGCAGCAGCTGCACCAGGTTCGCCGGCGGCACCACCAGCTTGCGCGCCGCCAGGTCCAGCCAGCCGCCGGTAGACGTGACGCGCGCGGCCAGCACATCCTTGCGGTAGAAGTCGTTGCGCAGCATCATGCGGCTGCCATCTTCCGACAAGCCGGCCAGCTGGAAGGTGACGCGCATTTCCTCGAGCAGCTGGAACTCGCGGAAGTATTCGACTTCGTCCTTCATCACAACCGGCCCCAGCCGGATGCGCGCGAATTCCGCGACAGGAAAGCCGCTCTGGGCGAAATACATCATCCGCACATCGACCGACTTGTCGAGGTAAGCCGTATTCCGCATATGCGAATTGAAATCCATATCGCCCCAGCCGGCGACCAAAGTACGTTCAAACATGAAAGGCTCCGTAGGGTGGGCCCTCGGGCCCACGCGTTCAATTACACCAAAGTATTCTTCAAGCCCAAAACCTCAATGGGCTCAATGCTCGGCTGCCGCACAAACAGCTCATCGGCCTTCGCCATGAGCGCCTGCGCAATCGGCCCGGACAGATGCGCCTGGCGCCCCGCCTCCGTCTCGAAGGCATCGAACACCCCGAACACCGAATCGGACAGCTTGAGCGCAAACCAGATCGGCGTCGTCGCCTCTTGGTTGGCCAGCGCCAGGCCCATTTCCAGGAAGGCAGCTACCTCCGCCTCCTTGCCGGGTTTGGCTTCAAAACGGGCAAACAAAGCATGCTTAATCATGATAACTCCCAGGTAAGTGAATGAATCGCCAGCGGCGATGGGAAGCACTTTACAGAGCCCACCCCCGCTGCGATACTGGCTCGATTGACATCTTTGGTATCAATCGCGCCACCATGAACATCACCGTCCTCGCCCTCGAAGGCGTGTTCGACACCGGCCTGGCCACCGTGCTCGACGCCTTCAGCACCGCCAACGAGCTGGCCGCCCTGCAAGCGAGCCCCGCCGCGCCCTTCCACGTCTCCCTGGTTGGAGTGCGCCCAACGGTCACCAGTTCCCAGCGCTTTGGCGTGCCCGTGCGCCGCCCCGCCGACTGCCCCGCGCCCGACCTGGTGGTGGTGCCCGCGATGGGCTACAAGATGCCCGACACCCTGACCGCCGCCCTCGCCCGCGACGACGTGGCTGAGGCCTGCGACCTGCTGCGCGGCTGGGCCGACGACGGCAGCCGCATCGCCGCCGCCTGCATCGGCACCTTCGTCCTCGCCGAGAGCGGCTTGCTCGACGAACAGGACGCCACCACCACCTGGTGGCTCACGCCCTTCTTCCGCCAGCGCTATCCCAAGGTCAAGCTCGACACCAGCCGCATGATTGTTAGCTCCGGCCAGTTCCTCACGGCCGGCGCCGCCCTGTCCCACCTCGACATGGCGCTGTGGCTGATCCGCCAGGCCAGCCCCGAACTGGCCACGCTGGTGGCCAGCTACCTCGTGGTCGACTCGCGCCCCTCGCAATCGGCCTATATGATTTCCGACCACCTGGCCCACGCCGACCCGCTGGTCGAACGCTTCGACCGCTGGGTGCGCGACAACCTGGGGCGCGGCTTCAATCTCGACGACGCGGCCAGCGAGCTAGCCACCAGCAAGCGCACGCTGGCGCGGCGCCTGCAGGAAGTGCTGGGCAAGACGCCGGTGAGCTATGTGCAGGACTTGCGCATCGAGCGCGCCGTGCACTTGCTCAAGACATCCAGCCACAATGTGGACCGAATTGCGGAGATGGTGGGGTATGCGGATGGGGTGACGTTGAGGACGTTGCTGCGGCGGAAGCTGGGGAAGGGAATTCGCGAACTCAAGACCTCATGACTTATCACCCGATTGGATCGGCTAATTTTTGTCTAAACTAAAAGGGGGCATGAAGGGGCGGATTGGTTCTTTCTGGTGCCAACAGTGGAGGTCCCTGTGGAAAAACAACTTAAAAACCAGGCGTGCGAAACCGCACTATATGGCGCCTTCTTTATGGAAGGGTTTCGCGAATTGGACGTCAAACAGGTGCTTGAGCGTTGGAATCAAGGCTGCGTCGAATTGCTCCTTGAGATGGTCACCTATGCTCCTTTTCTACTGCAATTAATTGAGACGGTCGGTCGCAATGAACCCGTAGTTCACCGCGGAGTAATTGCCTATAGAATATGCAATCCATTCGGCAGGTGGGTGGGTGGGCAACCATGTTCTCGATCACCACGAAATGCCAAACGAAGTTGAATGTCGTTCCCGGCCAGCACGATCAGTGCTTGAGTTTTTTGAACTTGAGTCAGGGCCTGACCAAATAGCATCGCTTGTCGAAGCCGTCACATCATCGTGACACACTTGAGTTCTGGGCCGATGCCGCAAAAATGTTATCAAATAGAAATTGAACAGATGGTACACTTGGTCACAAAGTCGCGAACCGACGACTCTCGACCTAGCCCATGCCCACAGACGACTCAATCGATGAAACTCCCGGAAGCGCTCTCGAGTGGAGTGACGCGGAACTGACTGCTGCTGTCGAGGCATATGTCGGCATGCTGCGCCTGGAACTGGATGGCCTTCCCTACGTCAAATCAGAAGTGAACCTCAAGCTTCGTGAAGGTGAGCTGGCTACCCGAACTAAGGCGTCCGTCGAATTCAGAATGCAAAACATTTCCGCGACATTGGTAGACCTTCGCATGCCGCGAATAACAGGCTATCTGCCAGCAAAGAACGTCGGGAATAGCGTCAAAGATCGAATCAAGAAAGTTCTCGTGCAGGTCGGCGTCGCCGATCTCGAGAACTACGTCCCAACTTCAGACCGCACGGCGTTGGAACGCAGAGTCACCGCCCTTCGAAGTCGCCCACTTGGTACAGTTCCCGTTGGATCTGCCGCGCCTGAGCAACAAAGCACGACGACAACGACATTTGTACGCGATCCTGCGGTAAAGCGCTGGGTATTGGATACAGCGAAAGGTGTCTGCGAGGGTTGCGATACGCCAGCACCGTTCATTGACTTAAGCGGCCTCCCATTCCTGGAAGTCCACCACGTCATGCCATTGGTAAGCAAGGGATCAGACACAGTATGGAACGCGGTCGCCCTGTGCCCAAACTGCCACCGTCGCTGTCACCTGAGCCTTGACAGAGACGAATTCAAGCTAGCACTTTACGAGAAAATAAAACGCCTCAGGATCGAGGTTCCGGGACATGAAGACATCGGCAATAGCGAATTCATAAACGTGAAATAGACCGCCACGCTTAAACTGCCTTCGGATGAACATCAAAGGAAAGCACAAGAATAACTATGGAAGATTTCTATGTCCCATCTTGAGGACCTAATTGCCGAGTATTACGATTGGCAGGGCTACCTGGTCAAGCGCAACATAAAGGTCGGGAAACGCACTGCAGGCGGCTGGGACATGGAACTTGATGTCGTCGCTTACCACCCACATACAAAGCACTTGGTTCATCTCGAGCCTTCTCTTGACGCGCATTCTTGGGACATCAGAGAGCAGCGATTCTCGAAGAAGTTTGGTTTCGGCGAGAAATATATCTTTAAAGAGGTTTTGACGTGGCTACCCACGGACACACCTGTTGATCGCATTGCGGTCCTAGTTAGTCATCCCAAAGGACGTGATACATTGGCTGGCGCCAGGATCATGTCGATGGACGAATTCATGTTAAAGATTAAGGGGAAAATTTTGCCCTTGGGGATCGTCGCCAAAAATGCCATCCCTGAGCAATACCCTTTACTGCGGACGCTGCAGCTCTCCTTGAACGGTTATTACAAGGCGCACACGATAGCCGGTGATTGATACGTCTCCTCGCCAATTGCGCTACGATGTAGCGTCGAACAGGTAGCATGGTTACACGTCGTGACAGCCGAACTCTTCAAGCAGATCTCAGCGCAGTTGCTAAAAAATTGTTATGGCCTTGAGCTCGCCGATATTGGCTTTGACGATGACGCGCGGATTGCGATGTTCGTTCGCGCAGGACTGAGGCCGTATATGGTAGTTTCGGAGGAAGCCGAGGATTGTGATCTTCACCGGATTGATCTGGTCGGCTGGTGGGGCATTCCATCGAAAGCACCACTAACAGCCAAAGACGAAAACTTGGCATTCGCTGTCCTTCAACGGAATTCAAAGCGCGCCGATCCTTGAAACAGAAGTC
This sequence comes from Pseudomonadota bacterium, assembly GCA_040390345.1. GTDB lineage: Bacteria > Pseudomonadota > Gammaproteobacteria > Burkholderiales > Burkholderiaceae_D > Telluria_A. Next base: position 7,847 of record JAZJYP010000085.1, read on the forward strand.
AAACATCTCATTGGCCAAAGGGTGCCATTTCCGAGTCGTTTAATCAGGAATTGCCAGTCTAAACCTCGATTGCCTTATCATTAACTGTACCGGCCCTCCACCTGACGCAGTCTGCGCGGCGCGGCCCCCTGGCTAGGCATTCGATGATCAGCATTGTTGAAGCACAGCGCGCCGGGCTGTTCCAGCGCAAGCACCTCCTTTCCAACATCGTGGCCGGCCTGGTGGTTGGCGTCGTCGCCCTGCCCCTGTCGATGGCCTTCGCCATTGCCTCCGGCGCCCGCCCCGAGCAAGGCCTGTACACCGCCATCGTGGCGGGCTTCGTCGTCACCGTCTTTGGCGGCACGCGATTGCAAATTGCCGGCCCCACCGGCGCCTTCGTCGCCATCCTGGCCGGCGTGACGGCCAAGTATGGCGTCGACGGCTTGCAGATCGCCTCCTTCATGGCCGGCCTGATGCTGCTTACCCTGGGCCTGGCCAAGATGGGCGGCGTCATCAAGTTCATTCCGGCGCCGGTGATCGTCGGCTTTACCACCGGCATTGGCGTCATCATCTGGGTGGGCCAGTGGAAGTATTTCTTCGGCCTGCCGGACGTCGTGGCCAGCCACCTGCACGAGCGCGCCTGGCTGCTCCTGCAGCTGCTGCCCAACTTCCATGTGGCGACGACGGCCATCGCCCTGGCCAGCCTGGCCCTGATCCTGATCGCGCCGCGCCTGCCCTACCTGGCGCGCGTGCCGGGGCCGATGGTGGCCATGGTGGCGGCCACCGTGGCGCAGGTGGTCTTTCACTTCGATGGTGTGGCCACCATCGGCAGCGCCTTTGGCGGCATTCCGCAACACTTGCCCACGTTTGCGCTGCCGGCCGTGTCGGCGGCGCGCGTGTTCGAACTGGTGGGACCGGCCTTTGCCATTGCCATGCTGGGCGCGATCGAATCGCTGCTCTCGGCCGTGGTGGCGGACGGCATGGCCGGCACCAAGCACGACTCCAACCAGGAGCTGATCGGCCAGGGCCTGGCCAACCTGGCCGCGCCGCTGTTCGGGGGCTTTGCGGCGACCGGCGCCATTGCGCGCACGGCCACCAACTTCCGCAATGGCGGCACCAGCCCGCTGGCGGGCATCGTCCATGCGGTTACGCTGGTGCTGGTGATTGTGTTCCTGGCGCCGCTGGTAAAGGATGTGCCACTGGCGGCGCTGGCGGCCATCCTGTTTGTGGTGGCTTACAACATGAGCGAGATGAAGCACTTCGCGCGCATGGTGCGGCGTGCGCCGCGGGCCGATGTGGCCATCTTGCTCATCACATTTTCGCTGACGGTGCTGGTGGACTTGATTGTGGCCGTCAACATCGGCGTCATCCTGTCGACCTTGCACTTTGTGCGCAGGATGGCCTCGGCGGTGGAGGTGCAGCAGCAGTCCGAAGACGAATTGGCTGCGGAGCTGGCGGCCCAGGGCATGGCGCGCTTGCCGCAGGGCGTGCTGGTCTATGCGATCGAGGGGCCGTTCTTCTTTGGGGCGGTGGAGAATTTCGAGCGGGCGCTGTTGCAGACGCATACCGATCCGGCCATGCTGGTGCTGCGCTTGCGGCGCGTGCCGTTCATGGACATCACCGGCTTGCAGACGCTGGACGAGGTGGTGGAGAAAATGCAGGCGCGCGGCGTGCGCGTGCTGCTATGCGAGGCCAACGAGCGCGTGCGCGAGAAGCTGCGCGCGGCAGGCGTGCTCGAGCGCGTTGGCACGGCCAACTATTTCGACGACTTTGGCGGCGCGCTGGGGCTGTGCAAGGTGGCCATGGACCAGGCCACCAAGGCCAGGCCCAAGAAGATGAGCCCGTATGCGGCGAATTTGCTGAAAGTGAGTAAGGGGTTCTTTGGGGGGGATGGTCAATAAAACTTACGTCCCCTCGTAGCTTGCGCAAGTCGAAATCAGCGACGCACCGCATGAAGTCTTATCGTCTTGAAACGCAACGCTTCTCCCGTCGATCTCATGATCGGCAGAACCGCTCACTATCCTGCAGTTCGCATGGCCAGGGAAAGGACAAATGCAGACGTCGTCAACGCAGGCTACTGGAATGCCATCGACTGTAAAGTGTGTAGCCTTGACGCTGACGACTTTGCCGCCATGGGATGTTGGGTCACCCAGTCTGATTATCTTTTTCAATTTAGTCACCACTCGTACTCAGGTTTATCAAGTCAACCAATTTCCCGTCGCACAGCCATGAAAATTAGGCTGCCTCTGTTTCAGTGGCGCTGCTTTCATTCTGGGAAATGAGCTGGGTATCGCCTCCAGCGAAAGCCTTTCGGTAGCGCCAATAACCGGGCAGTTCGATGAAGGAGCGATTGAATCCAGCAAGTGAGTCATGAACAAAACCGTCAAACAGGTCACGGACCGCACGCGGAGTCGTCGGAGCTTGCTGCGCGTTGCATAAAACCTCTAGGGCCTCAGGATCCATATTCATGATGTCAAATTCGTCCTTAAGTGGTAACGCCGTCATTGGCAGCGGCAAAGCGAATTTCATCAGGCGAACGGCAAGACTTTGATTCTTCACGCGCAAAATGGCTTCGGCTTCGTTTTTAAGCTTTCCATTGAACCTTCGTAAAAGTTCTTGGTCGTTGAAGCATGCCTTTTGAACATGAACTAAGTCGTCGAAGATCAGCCGGACCTGCCAGCGCCATGTCAGGTAGTATTGCAACCATTCCCGCATCGGCCTCGGACGTGTTTTCACTACATTGAGGAAATCATTGAACACCTTCTGGACCTTCGGGGAAATCGCGAAAGGGTCATACTTTGAACCAGGTCTTTTGGCCAAGTTCCGATCCATTGGCAAGCCAGCCGCAACGGCACAGTCGAACATATGGTTGAGAGGAATTTGGGCAAGTTTTAGAGAATCACTTTCTACAAGATCCTGCCCTACTGAAATTCCCAGATCATTTGGCGCATACCCACCACCAACATCACTGTGTGCTCCAGGATAAGCAAATTCCTGCCAATTCTTCGGCATTTCAAGACCGGTTGCGAGCTCGTCGAGTGGAAAATTGCGCCTCAGCTCATGCATGGCCACCATATGCACACAATTTACCGCGCAAGGAGGTACCAACAAATATGTAGCGTCAGCCCATCCTCCGTGATGTGGGGTGCTGGATACGAGACCGTACTCAACGGCTGTCCAAAAGCCAGCTGATGCGACGGTGTCGAAGAGTCCCACGAAGCGCAAACAAATTGGAACACCAGACAATGCTCCGTCCGCATCCAACATCGCATCGAGCCAATTGCAGAAAACTCGCGCCTCCGCCGCACCTCGCGAAAAACCGAAAACATCAACATTGCATACTGCGATCTTCAATGGCTTTGCCGCCTTAATTTTCTTGGACAGCAACTCCCGCTCTAAGCGAAAAAGCTCAGGCGGACAGATCTTTCCGGAGTCTCCTGACGACTTGGTTGCGCCCGCATGACAAAGCGCCTGAACCCGCATCGCATCAACCAATCGTTGCTCACCAAAGACCCCAAAATTGATCGCATTGAGCAAAGAAAGCAATCCATACAGCACGCGTGCCTCGCATCCGATGCCAAAGCCACTGCCCATGTCACTTTCCCCAGGCTCTCCAATCTCTGGGAAAGGCGTCCCAACACCAGGAATGTAAATGGGGAATAGGCCACTGGAACGTTTCTCAGGGTAGGCCTTGAAAAGTCTTGAAATGTTGCTGTCGGAAAGACGGGGGGTGTCACGATCCTTGTTGTTATTGGTGCCATCAAAAAATATACCAACCTGAAGTTCGGCCATGCAATCCTTGGACTTGAATTCATGGCTTACGAACTTCACAGCCCCAAGCGGAGGGATGATTGTTGCGCCAATTGACACGTTTAGCTTCTGAGTCATCGCCAATCTCCAAATTTTCGTTTGTCCTCGTCGCGCTTTTTTCTTAACTCCGCCATTTCCAACGGCGTAAAAACTTTAGTGACTTTCTTACCGACTGTGGCGTCGGAGTTGGTAGGTTCATCAGTAAACGGAATGGGATGTCGCTTACTCTCTGGCAGAACATTGCTGACAACAATGCGCACCTTTTTATCCAGAAAGAAATGTACATAGATATCGCCAGGGGTTGTGTACTTCTCTATTGGGACGATTGCCTTATAGATGCCGCCATTCGTAACACTACTGAGGTCTCCCGCGTCAATTTGTTGGGGATCTGCTTGGCTCCAGTCGCTAATCTCCCAACGCAGATCAACTGTCATTCCGGGGTGCCACTCCTTCGGCAACCGCATGCAACATTGAAAGGCTCCCGCATCTCGTTCACGACCTGCGCTACCGTAAGAGCCGCGATCGATGTAAAACTCGTCTATCTTGAAATTCATCCCCATGTGCTGAACACCAAGAACGTTTACCGCAACAAATTTGTCGTCATCGTAGTTCGTCAGGATGCGATACGCCTTCCATGCAATTGCAGAAAGCACAAAGCCAAGTGCAACAACGCGAATCTTGCAAGGAATAATTTGCCCTAACCTGACGGTCATGACACCAGTTCCTGCGCAGAACGAACCCGCTCGACCAGTTCAGTGAGCTTCAGGCGAAATGTATCAATATCGGGAGCCAACATAATTGCTGACAGTTCGCGATGTTCGGCTATCGACCCAAGAGTGTCGAAGAATCCGAGCGTCAGCAGGTAATAGCTTGTCAATTCACGCCTGCCAACATTTCGCCAAATCGAATGTGCGGTACTTGCCCATTGATGTTGCTGGGTCACGCTACCCGGCAATTCGTCGCCCAAGCGCTTGTTTCTCACCCATGCAATGGCTGAATCCGGCTCCGTCGCTTCCTCCAAGACCGTTTGCTGTTCGCCGGACAAGACCAGTGGCGGCGGCACCGTTCGAATATTAGGTTGGACCTGGACCAGATTCACCATCGCGCCCGCCCGGTCATGTACGAGCCAACGGTCGATTGGTCCAGTGAACGTTTTCCATTGTTCGAGAGTGAATACTTTTCTCAGCACCGGCAGAATGACGCAGTCGGCAAAGCGCAAGGTGCGCTGCTCGTCAGTGTTGACGAAGACAAAAATGAAATGCCGCAAGTGATGAACGAGGTCGGCTGGTTCAAGCTGACTATCGATCACAGACAGATGCAATTGAGGGCGAAGGGCATTGGCCAGATTCATTACCTCTTCGAGTGCTTCGTCGCGCAATGCGCATCCTATATCAATCAACCAAGGACTGACTTGCACCGCTTCTTCAAGATAGAGCGGGATGAGCCAACTCGGTCGTTCTTGCTGAGATACCTTGACTTGAAGCTTCACGTCTGCAAGCAAAGCTCCATCGATAAGCAAGTAGGAGAACCGTTCAGCTGTTGTTGGAGTGGTCGCAGTCATGTTTGGCAATGTCTGGTTTACGAGGCGCGAGCCAAAGCAGCGCGTTCATTTGCGGCCTTCAAAAGACATGGCACGCAGATTTCGTGGTGGGGTATCTCGTCAGGGAATTGGGCTTGCTTGGATTGCTTCGGCTGGAATACGTGCTTGGCGGCGTACATCTGGAATTGTGCGGCTGAATATCCCTTGATACCGTCTGCACTCAATTCAAGTTGACTGCCTCCGCCGTAGATGCGCACGCCATGCCTGGCTTTGAGTTCGATCCAGTCTGTCGCGCTGATAATTTGCAGGACCTTTTTTGCCAGGATCTCGAGTTCGTCGCTCTGCGCTTCCAGTGCTACCTTGCCGCTGGCTGCCACGGCTTTGATGCCGACGTTGTTGGCAAAGAGGCTTATGCCATTCTCGGCACGAACGCTGGCGCCCTCTCCTGCGGATACGTGAACGCTGGCTCCAGCGACGACGTCCGCATTTACCTTGGCGCCGAGTGAGAGTGACTCGTGGCTGGCGACAATGACGCCGGCAGGCCCCTCAATCGCGACAACAGGGTCGCCATTGGCTTTGCCGCCTTCTTGCAGCTTTTTGAGCTTTTCCACTAGCTGCTTCAGTTCTGGTCCATCTTCGGCAGCCTTTGCGTGGGTAACTGCAAGCTTTGAGAGCTGGGTTGCGAGATCCTGCAGGCACTCGGCCAGCGTGACGAAGTCTTTACGCTCAAGCTGCGGGGACTCGGCATCACTGCCCTGGGCTGAAATGAGCACGCCGGTCGCACCGCGGATGGCGACGGCATTGTCGCTGCGAAGCTCGGCGCCTTCACCGCGCTGGGTCGCTTCACCGTTTGCGCGCGGCGTGTAGAGGGCACCGAGGTTCAGTGAACTTTGGCCGTAATCGCTGGCCAACTGGGCGCTGATCTGGCCCTTGGTGTCGTCGAAGCGCAGTTGGTTGCCCTGCTCGCCACTCACCTCGCGCGAGCGCATGCCGGAAAGGTAGCGGTTGCCGGGCAGGTCGCCGGCGCTGCTCAGGGCTGGCGGGGGCGCGTCGTCGTGGTACATCTGGCCGACGATGACGGGCTTGTCCGGGTCGCCGCCGAGGAAGGCGACCAGCACTTCGCTGCCCAAGCGCGGCAGCGTCACCACGCCGCACTGGTGGCCGGCGCCCATGCCGTCGCCGGCCCAGGCGCTGGCCACGCGCACCCAGGCGGAGTCGTTCTCGAAGCCGGTCGCACCTTCCACCTCGTGGTCTTCCACGCGCGTGGCAGGGAAGCGGATCTTCACGCGGCCCAGGCGGTCGCAATACACTTCTTCGCCCACCGGGCCGGCCACGATGGCGCTTTGCATGTGTACCACCGGCAGGTCGACACGCGGGTCATAGGCGGGCACGATGGGAATGCCGCGCCGCACGGCCGTGAAGCGGATGCGCGAGCGCGTGTCGGGGTTGGCGCCGAGCAGGTCGCCGTCCCAGCGGTTGTGGGCGAACAGGCGCTCGGCCTGCTCGTGCAGGTTGTTGGGCAGGTTGTTGAGCACGTCCAGCTGCACGGCGGTGACGACGAACTCGCGCTCCTGCGCGGTGTGGGTGTCGATCTCGGGGTGGCCGTCGAGGCTGAAGTATTCGCCGGCGCACAGGTCGCGCACGCTGCCTTCGCCGTGGAAGCATTTGGTCTCGTAGTCGTGGCGGTCCATGCGCAGGTAGCCCAGCTGGTCGAAGTCCGTGTTGTCCTGGCCCACATGGGGCATTTCGACTAGGTAGTCGTCAAGGTGGGCGGCCAGCTCATTGCCGTTGATGCCCTGGTTGCGTAGGCTGTGGGCGCCCATCGTCATCAGGCCGGGCGCGCGGGCGGTCATGTAGTCCCAGCTGTGGCGGCTCACGATGCCGGCCTGCAGGCTGCGCGCGGCGTTCCAGGCGGTGATGGTGTCGCGCTCTTCGGTGGCGTTGTCGCGGTGGAAGCGCACACTGCCGGCTGAGCTTTCTGGCAGGAAGTTCACGTGGTCGAACATGACCAGCTTGTGCGCGGGCACGGCGCTGTCCGGCTCGGGGCGGAAAGTCCAGCTGATGCCGCGCCGCTTCAACAACCTGCGCATGAAGGCGGCGTCGGACTCGTTGTGCTGCATCGTGAATTCGCGGCGGGGATATTTGTCTTCGTTGAGGCACTGAAATTCGAAACGGAAGGCGCCAGCGAAAATGTAGTTGCTGTTGCGCCATTCAGTGAGGATCTTGTCGATGATGTCGAGCTCATTGGCCTTGCGGAAGATGCGGGTGTTGACGCGCTTATCGAGGATGGACAGCGCGTCGCGGATGGTCAGCAGGTAGCTGGCCATGCCGCCGTCGCTGCTGCCGGCCACGGCGTCGGTGATGATGCCGCAGATGCTGCGCAGCTCGCCGCGGTCGGTCACGATCTGGATTTCGGCCGGCACGGCGATGAATTCCTTCAGCGCGAGCCGGCAGTCGGTGGCCAGGCAAAACACGCGGTATTCGAAGCCGCCGCAGACGGCCTCGCTGCCCGTCACGCGCTGGGGCAGCACGGTGTCGTCGGAGGCGCCTTGCGGGAAGGCGAGCTTGAGGCGCAGGGGACGGCGCGCGCTGCTCAGTTCTTTGACACCCAGCATATAGGTCAGGAAGTCGCTGTCTCGGGCCATGCTGCATCCTCGCTGTAGGAAGTGAAAGTATTGCCGAGCGTAATTTTGCGTGCTTGCGCGAGGTCAAGCATCGTGCGCGGACAGGTCGAGCATGTAGCGCAGGTCGCCGCGGTCCAGGCCGGGGCGCGGGGCGAGGAAGGCGTCGTAGCCGAGGCGGCTTTGGCCGTTCAGTGCCAGCGGCTTCACGTCGGCGGCGCGCAGCACCACCTGCACTTCGTATTCGATGCTGGCGCCGGCAAAGCGCGCGACCATGCGCGCCAGGTCGCGGGCGGCCGCGCCGCGCGGCAGGAAGCGGTCGTAGTCGGCGCGCGCGAGTGGGCCGATGCGGATGCGCACGCGGCGGTCGTGGCGCCATGTGCGCTGGCCCAGCGTGGCGTTGAAGCCGAGGATGGCGTTGGGGCCTCCCAGCGTCGTTTGCAGGACCGGTGTGATCTTGTCCCAGCAGCCGACGAATTGTTCAAGCCTGATGGGCATGCCGAAGTGCTGTGCCAGCGTGGCTTCGATGGCGCTGGCCGGCACGGTGCGCGATTGCAGGCGCGTCGCGTGGAAGGCCAGCACTTCGTCGGTATGCTCGTCGCGCGGCTCGAGGCCGGCGAAGGCCAGCAGCAGGGGCAGCAGGCGGCCGTTCTGTTCGAGGCGGTATTTGTTCCAGGCCTGGTAGAACATCGCCAGCGCGCGGTTGGAAAAGATGTCGAGGAAGGCGCGCGGGGCTTCGTCGCGGTGCACGTGTTCGTGGCGGGCGATGCGCTCGGCGTAGTGCAGTGGCAGGGCGCCGTTCACGCCCAGCAGGCCCATGAAGGCGGGGCGGATGCGGATGTGTTTCAGCTTGGCGTCCTGCAGCGCCAGCACCAGGGCGCGCGCGCTGTGGGCGGGCGCGTCGGCCACGGGCACCAGCGCTTCGATCTCGCTGGCCGGGAAGGCGAGCGAGGTGCTGTTCTGGAAGCGCAGCATGTCGCCCTGCCCCATCCAGCCTTCCAGCAGGCGCACGGCCTGGAAGAAGTCGAAGCGGTAGGGTTCGTCGAGCAGGCGTTCGATTACGCTAGCGTCAGTGCGCCATTGCGGGGAAGGCATCGCATCAGCTCCTTTCCGGTTTGCCGGGACACCAGCACCAGCTGGGTGAAACTGTTCACGTGCACGCTCATGCCGAAGTAGCGCTCGAGCACGCAGCCAAACACATACAGGCCGCTGCCGGCGAAGGCCGCTTCGTCGATGGTGAGGGTGATCTGCACGCCGTGCACGATGGAGCCGCCGCGCGCGTGGCGCAGCCAGGCGGTGGTGTCGCAGGTGGCCATGGCGACGATGCCGGCAATCTGGCGCTGCGCCGTCGTGGTTTGCGCAACGTTGTAGAGCGTGAGCAGTTCGCGCAAGACGGGCAGGCCTTCGTTGCTGAAGCTGCGGTGGTTCAGCACCAGGTGGGACACCAGGCGCCACTGGTCGCCGCTGCCCAGCTGGAAGCGGCGCGTGGGGCTGGGCTTGCGGCGAATGCGCACCGCCTTGCCCAGCGAGCCACCGGACAGCGACAGTTCCATGTCGGTGAGCTGGGTGGGCAGGTCGCGGTTGCTGCAGGTCAGTTCAATCGAGGCGGTGGTCGTGCCTTCGGCGGTGGGGTCGAAGTCGATGTCGACGAAGCCGATGCGCGTTTCGTAGCCGGGGCAGACGTCGGCCAGTTCGGGGCGGCGGCGCAGGTGCCAGTAGTGGCCTTGCACGCCCTCGCCTTCGCCGTGGCGCAGGGCGTAGAAGGGACGGAACTCCTTGGCCTCCTGCTTGCCGGACTTGAGGACGTGGACGGAGTCGACGCTGTAGGTTTCGAAGTCGCGCGGGTTCTGGGTGCAGGCCAGCAGGTCATAGTCGGCGCTGGTGTGGGTGAGCGTGATGGGCGAGGCGCTGTGCTTGAACAGGTTCACCACCGGCGTGCAGCCAAGCAGCAGGTTGGCGGCGCTGAGGGTGCGGAGCATGCGGGCGGTGGCGGAATCGGCGCCGATGCCGGTGAGTGCCAGGTGCAGCGTCGCGCGCGTTGAGCCGGGTGGCAGCACCCTGGCGATGGCGGCTAGGTCAAGGTCGAAGAAGTTGAACTTTTCGGGGTAGGCGAAGTATTCGGTCAGCAGGCGGTAGGCGGCGTGGCTGCCTGCTTCCTGCGGCAGGATGGCGTCGTCTTCGTCCAGGCCGGCCTGGCGGATCGGCGGCGCGGGCAGCTGCTGCCAGGCCAGGGCGGCGGGGTCTTCCACGTAGGCGGTGGCGGTGCGCAGGAAGAGGCAGTCCTGCAGGGCGGCGCAGAGGGAGGCGTCGCCGTCGATGTAGACGCGCAGGGTGCCGGCGCCGGCGTGTTCGAAGCCGTCCTTGCAGGTGAACGTGATGCTGATGCTGGAGGTGACGCCGCGGGCGTAGCGGATTAACGCGGCGCGTTCGATGATGGCATCGAAGCGGGCCTGGGCCAGCTGCACCGGCGTGATCGTTATCGGGTAGACGGTGCGGAAGTGGCAGCGCTGGCGGCCGATGGCGGCGCTCGTGGCGCCGGTGCCGCGCGCGATGGTGCCGGTGCCGCCGGGGCCGTCGGCCGCATGGGCGATCGCGTAGGACGGCAGCGGGCGCAAGTAGTGCGGGTAGAGCGCGTCGAGCAGCGCTTCGGTCAGGGCGGGGTAATTGTCGTCGAGCTGTTTGGCCACGCGCGCGTTGAGCAGGGCGCAGGCCTGGACCAGTCGTTCGATGTGCGGGTCGTCGCAGCTGTCGCCCGAGAGCAGCAGGCGGCTGGCCAGTTTGGGGTAGCGCTCGGCAAATTCGCGGCTGGCGCGGCGCAGGTGGCCCAGCTCGCGTTCGAAGTACGGCAGCAGGTCTTCCATCGGGTCAGTCTCCTTGCGGTGCTGACCCTCTACGTTGATGCCTCAGGAAAACCTGCGCTTGCGCTCCGTCAATGAAATCAGATCTTCCAGGCGTATTCGACGGTGGTCCAGGTTTCGCCCGGCTTGCCATCCTTGGTGCCCGGGTGGAACTTGCAGGCGGCAATCGCTTGCAGGGCGGCCTTGTCCAGGCTCTTGTAGCCGCTGGTTTTTTCCAGCTTGGACTCGATCACCTTGCCGTCGGCGGAGACGAGGAATTTCATAGCGACCGTGCCCTGCTCTTCATTCATCAACGCGGCCTTGGGGTAGTCGGCCTTGCAGTTCTTGGCGTCGAAGGAAGCGGGCACGTCGGCGGCGTACACATTGCTGATGCTGATCAAGGTTGCGATTACGGCAAGGCTGCGTTTCACGGTCATCACGATGATTCTCCAGGAAGGTGGTTGCTGCGATGGAGAGAACTTTAGGTCAATCCGGTCCATCCATCTATTGCACTTTGGTGCTATAGAGCAACTATTAACGATGTTCAAAAAACCATATCGGTCAGCGGAAAATGCGGGTATCGTCTTGCGCAGGCGGTCTTTTTTGTCGATCTGGAGGGCTTGGGCGATGAATAAATGGATCAAATGGGGCGCATTTGGCGTGGGCGCGCTGCTGGTGCTGGCGGCGCTGGTCATCGTGGCTGGCAAGGGCATGGGCGAGCAGAAGATGGCGCGCACCGTGCGCGTCGATGTGGCGCCGGTGGCCGTGGTGGCCGACGCGGCGCATATCGAACAGGGCCGCTACCTGTTCAACACGCGCGGCTGCGCGGAATGCCACGGCAGCAATGGCGCGGGCAAGGTCGTCATCGACGATGGCGGCATGCTCGTGGCCTCGCCCAACCTCACCAGTGGTTCGCATGGCGTCACGGTCGGCTACCAGCCGGTGGACTGGGTGCGCACCTTGCGCCATGGCGTCAAGCCGGGCGGCCAGCCGGTGATGATCATGCCCAGCGAAGACTACAACCGCATCACCGACGACGACCTGGGCGCCCTCATCGCCTATATCAGGCAGATGCCGGCGGCCGATGGGCAGGTAGCACAAATCAAGCTGCCGCTGCCGGTGAAGGTGCTGTATGGGTTTGGCGCGATCGAGGATGCGGCCGCGAAGATCGACCACAAGCTGCCGCCAGCCTTGCCGGTGGCGCGCGGGGTCACGGTGGAGCACGGGGCGTATGTGGCCAATACCTGCCTGGGCTGCCATGGCGACCATCTGTCGGGCGGGAAGATTCCGGGCGGACCGCCGTCGTGGCCGGCCGCAGCCAATCTCACGCCGGGCGGGGGCAGCGCGATGGTGCGCTATCCGACGGCGGAGCTGTTCATCCGGATGCTGCGCAGCGGGCACCGGCCCGATGGGACGCAGATCAGCAAGGTGATGCCGTTCATGTCGCTGGGGGCGATGAGCGATGTGGACATGGGGGCATTGCACCTGTTCCTGAAGTCGGTGCCGGCGCGGGAGGCCGGCAACCGGTAAGCGTTTAACGTACGCGGCGCAGGGACGAGATGCCGTTGTTCATGGAGCCGAGGCGGCCGTAGCGGCCAGGCCCGTAGGTCACGCACTGGCCGCCAAAATCGGCGTGGACGCAGAATTCCCACTGGCCGTTGTGCACGATGATCGATCCGGCGCGGTCGTTGAAATCAAACTCGGACAAGGTGCGCACATCGCGCTTGAGCGGAATGCGCGCGCCACGGAAGTCCGGCTCCGAGAACAGCTCCACGTCGCCTTCCGCGCGTCCCGGCCCGCCCGGCTGCGCCACCTGGCGCGCCGACGAGATCGCTCGCAGCATGGTGCCTTCCAACAGGCGGTACTGGCCCGGGCCATAGATGCGGCACTGGCTGCGGTAGTAGCTGTCGATGCAGAATTCCCAGGTCCCGTTCTGCACCACTATTGAGGAAGCGGCGTCATTGAAGCCCATCGACACCAGGTCCGGCGTGTCGCTGCGCAGGGCCACGGAGCGGCCGCGCAGGCCCTCTTCCTGGAACAGGATCACATTGGCGCTGGGGTCCAGGCGCGGCGGCGGGTTGCGGCCCTCGTCGGGGCTCACCATGCGCGCCGACGACACCTGTCCCGTCAGGCCGGAGCCCAGGTCGTTGTAGCGGCCGGGATTGAACACGCGGCAGGTGCCGCGGAAATCGGCATCGCTGCACAGCTGCCAGGTGCCATCTTCGATATTGATGCTGGAGGTGCGGTCGTTAAAGCCGATCTGCACGAAGTCGTTCATATCGCGCACCAGGCGGGTGGAATTGCCGTTCAGGCCCTGCTGGGCGAACAGCTCGATCATGCCGCGCGGGCCGCGGTGGCGCTGCCAGCTGTTGCGGTCGCGCCCCGTGCCCACTTCGCGCACGGACGAAATCATGTTGTTGAAGCGCGCAAGGTTGCGGTATTCACCACGCTCGAAGATGGCGCACTCGCCGCGGAATTCGGAGTCCACGCACACTTCCCAGCGCCCGGCGCGCACCACCATGCTCGAAGCCTTGTCGTTGAAGCCAAGGTCGGACAGGTCGGGGGTCACGTCGCGCAGGGTCACTTCGCGGCCGTTGAAATTGTCTTTCGAGTACAGCGTCATTTCGCCGGCGGCGGCGTGGGTCAGCCAGCTTACGCACAGCAGCAGGGCGACTTTGATCGGATGGTTATACATATGCGTATCCTCGGGTGGTTGATATTGCTATTGTCCCGATTTCAACGCCCGAGCGCCAGAGTCCGCGGACACGAGATGTGTAACAAATTCATACGCGTTAGAATGGCGACCCATGAGCCAACACCCTACCCCCATCCGCACCGAAATCCGCGCCCTGTGGCTGCTGGCCTGGCCGGTGCTGGTGGGCCAGGTGGCCACCGTGGGCATGGGCGTGGCCGACGTGGCCATGACGGGGCACGTGAGCGCGAGCGAACTGGCGGCCGTGTCGCTGGGCGCCTCGGTGTGGTCGATCGTGCTGGTGACGGTGATGGGCGTGATGATGACCATTAATACGGTAGTCGCGCACGAAATGGGCGCGGGCGACTATCCGCGCATCGCCCATTCGGTGCGGCAGTCGCTGTGGAAGGCGGTGGGCGTGGGCGTCATCGCCTGCCTGTGCACGAACGCGGCGGCGCTACTGTTCGACCATATCGGACTCGATGATGCGGTCAATGCCAAGGCCTCGCTGTTTGTGCATGTGATCAGCCTGGGCATGCCGGCGTTTGCCGCTTACCGCGCGCTGTATGGCTACACGGCCAGCATCAACCAGACCAAGCCGGTCATGGTGATTGCGCTGGGGGGCTTGTGCATCAACGTGTTCACCAACTGGCTGCTGGTGTTTGGGAACCTCGGTTTTCCGAAGCTGGGCGCGGTGGGCTGCGCGGTGGGCACGGCGATCGGCATGTGGCTGATGCTGGGGGCGATGGTGGCGTGGATCCGCGTCGCGCCGGCGTATGAGGCGACCTATCCCTTCGCCCGCTGGGAGGGGCCGCATTGGCCGGAGATTCGCAGCATGCTGCACCTGGGTTTGCCGATTGGCGTCACCTATTTTGCCGAGGTCAGTGCCTTTGGGGCGATCAGCCTGCTGGTGGCGCGCTTTGGGGTGGTGCAGGTGTCGGCGCACCAGATTGCGCTCAATTTTGTCTCGCTGGTGTTCATGGTGCCGCTCAGTTTTGCGATCGGGATGATTGCGCGCGTGGGCCAGGCGCTGGGCGAAGGCGAACCGCGCCGGGCGCGCTTTGTGGCCTGGGTGGGCACGGGCATGGCGCTGGCGTTCGGGGTGCTGTCGGCGGCGTTCATTGCGTGCTTCCGCTGGCAGATTGCCGCGGCCTATACGACCGATCCCGAGGTGCAGGCCGTGTGCGCGCATTTGCTGCTGTTTGCGGCGCTGTTCCAGCTGTCCGATTCGACGCAGGTGGCCACGTCGAGCGCGATCCGCGGCTACAAGGTGACGAGGCCGCCGATGATCATCCAGCTGGTGGCATTCTGGGGCGTGTCGCTGCCGATTGGGATCTGGCTGGGCTTGTGGCAGGCCATGGCGGCGACGGGTTTCTGGATTGGGCTGGTGGCGGGGCTGACGGTGGCCGCCGTGCTGCTGACGTGGTATTTGTCGCGGCTATCGTTGCAAAAACTTCGGGGTCACATCTGAC
>JAZJYP010000085.1:22807-61968 GCA_040390345.1 Pseudomonadota bacterium
CATTCGGACATTTCGCGGGCGAAATGTCCGAATGTCAGATGTGACCCCGAAGTTTTTGCAACGAAGTCTGATAAAGTGCGGAAGTTTTCCAAACCGATTAGAGAACTTCATGCGTTTAATACTGTGTTTACTTGCGGTGCTCGCTTGTGCCCCCGCTTCGGCCGAACGCCTCACACTCGACCGCATCCATGCCGATCCCGCCCTCGCCGGCCCCGGCGTGCGCAACCTCAAAGTGTCGCCCGATGGCGCGCGCGTGACCTTCCTGCGCGGCCGGGCCGATAACCAGTTCCAGCTGGACCTGTGGGAATTCAACCTCAAAGACAAAACCACCCACCGCCTGCTCGACTCCAAACTCCTTGCCCCTTCCGAGACGCTCTCGCCCGAAGAAAAAGCGCGCCGCGAACGGGAACGCACGGCCAGCCTGTCGGGCATCCTCACCTATAGCTGGTCGCCGGATGGCAAACAGCTGCTGGTGCCCCTCGCCGGTGACCTCTACCTCGTCGACGTGGCCAAGCCGGACGCGGCGCGCAAGGTCGCCTCTGGCAGCGTGCTCGATCCGAAGATTTCGCCGCGCGGCCACTACGTCTCCTTCGTGCGCAAGCAGAACCTGTACGTCATCGACCTGGCCACCGGCGCCGAGCGCCAGCTCACCCTTGACGGCGCAGGCGCCATCCACAACGGGGAAGCCGAATTCGTGGCGCAGGAAGAAATGGGCCAGCGCACCGGCTACTACTGGGCTCCGGACGAATCATCCATCGCCTACAAGCGCTTCGACGAAACGCCCGTGCCCATCGCGCGCCGCTTCGAAATTTTCGCCGACCGCACCGACGTCGTCGAACAGCGCTATCCCGCCGCCGGCGACGCCAACGTCCTCGTCGACCTGATGCTGGTCTCGCCCACCACCGGCGCGCAGCGCAAGGTGGAACTGGGTGCCAACCGCGACATCTACCTCGTGCGCGCGGACTGGACGCCGGACAGCAAGCAGCTGTTCTATCAAATCCAGACGCGCGACCAGAAGCGCCTGGACCTGGTCTCGGTCGACGCCTTCTCGCTGGCGCAAAAAGTCCTGGTGACGGAAACGTCGAAGAGCTGGGTCAGCATCCACGACGACTTGCGCTTCCTGCACAAGCGCGAAGGCTTTGTCTGGTCGTCCGAGCGCACGGGCCGCAACCACCTCTACCTGTATAACTTCGACGGCAAGCTGCTCTATGCGCTCTCGCACGGCAACTGGGGCATCGACAATGTACTGGCCGTGGATGAAAAGGCCAACAAGGTCTTCGTCGCCTCCAACCGCGACGCCATCGTCGACAAGCAGGTCTACGCGCTGTCGCTGGACGGCGTCAACGCCGACAAGCCGCTGCGTATCACCCAGGACAACGGCTGGCACGAAGCGACCTTCGCCCCCAACGGCGCGGTCTTCGTCGACACCTTCTCGGACCCGTCAACGCCGCCGCAAGTGTCGGTGCGCCGCCCGGACGGCAAGCTGGTGGACTGGCTCGAACACAATGAACTCAACGCCGCCCACCCCTATGCGAACTACAAGGCGGACCTGCTGCCCACCACCTTCGGCACGCTGAAGGCGGCCGATGGCCAAGACCTGCACTACATGATGATCAAGCCGACCGGCTTCGATCCGGCCAAGCGCTATCCGGTCTTCCTGCGCACCTACGGCGGCCCGCACTCGCAGTTCGTGCAGCGCAAATGGGGCAGCGACTTCGATCAGTTCATGGCGCAGCAGGGCTATATCGTGTTCCGCCTCGATAACCGCGGCTCGTCACGGCGCGAGCGCGCCTTCACCGACGCCATCTACCAGGAGCTGGGCAAGAACGAAGTGGCCGACCAGGTGGCCGGCATCGACTGGCTGGGCCAGCAGGCCTACGTGGATGCGAAGCGCATCGGCGTGTTTGGCTGGAGCTATGGCGGTTTCATGACCTTGCGCTTGCTGGAAGCGGCGTCGGACAAGATCGCCATGGGGGTGTCGGTGGCGCCGGTGACGGATTGGGCGCTGTATGACACGCACTACACGGAGCAGTTCATGGGTGGCACGCCGAAGTCGGATCCCGCGGCATATCTCAAGAGCGGGGTGTTTGCCCACCTTGACGGACTGAAGTCGCCGCTGCTGCTGGTGCATGGCATGGCGGACGATAATGTGCTGTTCACGAATACGACGCGCTTGATCGATTCGCTCGTCAACCGGAACGTGAAGTTTGATTTGATGACCTACCCTGGCGCCAAGCACGGCATCTCGTCGCGCGCGGGCCAGCGGCATGTTTATGGAACAATCGCCGACTATTTCAACAAACATATCGGCGGTTGACCGGAATGGTGGGTATCGCGCTGCGCGCTCGCCCACCACAACGCGATCAACGGTTCTTGCCGCGATTTTTCAGCGACTCTTCGACATCGCCCAGTTTTTCCTGGGCCTTGCCTTCGGCCTGCTCGTTCAAGCCCTTGACCTGCTGCTTGTTGCTGCCGACAATCTTGCCCGCCTCTTCGCGAATCTTGCCGCCGATGTCCTTGGCCTTACCCTTGATCTGATTCTTGTTCATTTCGTTTGCCTCTTTACGGTGGTGGAGAGGCCTTCAAAGTACGCCATTCAACTGCGCAATTCGGTACGCTAGGTAACATTCCGCCAAACACTTGCCAGCCAGGGCTGCTGGTCGCGCGGCAGGCCAGGGGGCCGGTAGTAGTGGTGCACGTGGGTGAAACCGGCCTCTTCCATGAGTTTCCACCAGGTCTCAAGGTCATAATAGCTGCCATAGCGGGGCCCGTTCCAGCCCTCTTCATTCTGCCCGCGTGGATTTGAACTGAACAGTACGCCGCCCGGCTTGAGCGCGGCACGCAGGCGCACCAGCACGCCGGGCAAGGCGGCGCTGGGCACGTGGAACAGGGAAGCATTGGCAAAGACGCCGTCAAACAGCGCCGCCGGCAAATCGAGGTCGACAAAATCCTGGCGCCACACTTCGCAGCCGCTGTAGTCGCGCGCCATCGCCACGAACTGGGCGGCGCCGTCGACGCCGATGGCGCGGTGCCCCAGTGCCGAAAAGGTTTTCAGGTCGCGCCCCGGGCCACAGCCCAGGTCGAGGATGGTAAACGGGGCCGGCCCCTCGATCGCCCCAAGCAGCGCGCCGATATTCTGGCTCACATCGTGGGCTATCGTCCCCTCGAAAAACTGCTGGGCACTGCGCTCGTAGTGCTCCAGCGTTTTCTGGGTGATGGCGCTGACCTCGTCGACCATGGCTTACCAGACGCGCACGCGTTCGGTGGGCGCGAGGTAGAGCGCGTCGCCTGGCTGCACATCGTAGGCCTTGTACCAGGCGTCGATATTGCGCAGCGTGGCGATGCGCCATGGCGCCGGCGAGTGGCCATCGGCCAGCACCGCCTGGCGCATCGCGCCTTCGCGCAGCTTGCTGCGCCACGCGTGCGCAAAGCCCATGAAGAACTCGCGGTCGGTCTCGAGCGAGGCCTTGCCGCCATTGGCCGCCACCAGCGCGTCGTGCGCCGCTGCCACGCCAGCCAGGTCGGCCAGGTTTTCGCCCAGCGTCTGCTGGCCGTTGATGGCAAGGTCAGGGTAAGGCTTGTAGGCCGAATACTGGGCCGCCAGCGCGGCGGAGGCCTTCTTGAAGTGTTCCATGTCGGCCGGGGTCCACCAGTCGCGCAGGCGGCCCTTGGAGTCGAACTGCGAACCCTGGTCGTCGAAGCTGTGGCTCACCTCGTGGCCGATGATGGTGCCGATGGCACCGTAGTTGGTGGCGTCCGACGCTTTCGGGTCGAAGATCGGCGCCTGCAGGATCGCGGCCGGGAAGTTGAGCGCGTTCTGCAGTGGCAGGTTGACGGCGTTGACCAGCTGCGGCGGCATGCACCATTCGGTGCGGTTGGGCTTCTGGTGCAGCTTGGCGACCTGCTGGGCGTAGTGGAATTGTTCGGCGCGCATGGCGTTGCCCAGGGCGTCCGTCGGCGACACTTTCAGGCCGGCGTAGGACGACCAGTGGTCGGGATAGGCGATGCCCACGTACAGGGTCTTGAGCTTGGCCTGGGCTTCGGCGCGCGTAGCCGGGGCCATCCAGTCGAGCTTTTCAACGCGGGCGCTGAAGGCGGCGACGATATTGGCCACCATCTTCTGGATGCGCGCCTTGTCTTCGGCAGCGAAGTTTTTGCTCACATAGACTTTGCCTACCGCTTCGTCCATGCCGGCATTGGCGGCCGACAGGGCGCGCTTCCAGCGCACGCGCTGTTCCGGCGTGCCCAGCATGGCTTTGCCGTTGAAGGCGAAGGAGGCGTCAGCAAAAGCCTTGGGCAGCGTGCCCGCAAAGTGGTTCAGCTGGTGGAAGGCGAGGAAGTCCTTCCAGGTGGCCAGGTCGGTGGCGCCCACCAGCGCGGCCGAACCGATGATGGCGCTGGGGTGCCAGACGATGAAGGTCTTGGCGCCATCGAGCTTGGCGGCCTTGAAGAAGGCGCTCCAGTCGATGCCGGGGGCCTTGGCGGCGAAGTCCCTGGCGTTCCACTTGTTGTTGCCCTTGAGGACGTCGGACGAGTCTTCACGCGGCACGTGCGATTTGGCGATGCCCATTTCCAGTTCAAACACCCTGGCGGCACGCGCTTCGGCGTTGTCGTAGCCGGCCAGGCCCAGCATCGTCGCGATATAGGCCTGGTACTTGGTGCGCAGGTCCGCCATCTTGGGGCTGTCGCTCAGGTAGTAGGCGCGGTCGGGCATGCCCAGGCCGCCCTGCAACAGGTAGGGCGTGTTGTGGGCGGTGTCTTCCAGGCCCGGCGTGACCCACAGGCCGAACAGGTTTTCGGTGAACAGGTTGGTGGCATTGAGGACGTCGACGTCTGCGCGCAGCGAACTACCCAGCGCCTTCACCAGACCGGCCTTGTCCTTGATGGAATCGATCTTCGCCAGCACCGGCTTGATGGGTGCGAGGCCTTTCGCTTCGATGCCCGCTTCGTCCATGAAGGCGGTATAGAAGTCGGCCACCTGGCGCGCTTCGCCGCTGGCTTTCTTGTCCTTGGCCAGTTCTTCGATCATCTTGACGATGCGCTGGTTGGTGCTTTCGGCAATCGCGCCCATCGCGCTCCAGGTGCTGCGGTCGGCGGGAATCTCGGTCTTGGCCAGCCAGTCGGCATTGGCATAGGTGAAGAAGTCGTCGCCCGGCTTGACGGGCGCGGTTTGGGCAAAGGCGAAAGTGGCGCTGCACAGGGCGAGGGCCAAGAGTGTTTTTTTCATGGGAGAGTTCATTTATTGAAGGGCGTTTTTCACTTGTGGCAGCAGGCGGGCTTTCTGCATCGCGCGGATGCGGATGCCGTTGCCAATGCGTTGGGCTTCAACCAGGGCGTCGGCGCCGAAGTTGGCCTTGACGTAGGCCTCCATCTTGTCGGCGTCGGCGGCATTGGACGAACTGCGCACGATGTTCGGGAAGGCGCGCGTGGCGCCGATGGCGTCCTGGATTTTCATCAACGCGTCGCGGTGGGCGACGGCGAAGTTCCAGGCCAGGTCAATATGTTCGGCGTCGGCCACGCCGGGCACCACTTGCGTGGCCGCTTGCGGCGCCAGGGTCGGCAACAGTGCGAACTGCAGCGTCCTGGCGGCCAGTGCGGGGTTTTCGGACTTCACCAGCGAACGGCCGAAGCGGTTGCGCTCTTCGTTCGATTCGCTCGTCAGCGCCAGCTTGGCCATCTGCTCGTAGGTGGCCTGGTCGCCCCAGCGGCCGGCCACGGCCATCGTGAAATCGAGCATCGAGACGGGCACGCTGGACGGGTTGGCCAGGTAGCGTGCGAACAGCTTGCGGCCCTGGGCGATGGCGGCGTCGTCGCCGATGCGGGCCAGCACGCCGGCCAGCAGGGAGCGCAGCTGGCGGTCTTCGGCCGTCTCGCCCGGCTTTTCGTCCCAGCCCAGCTTCTTGAACTTGGGCGCGATCAGCCTGGAGAGGTAGCGGCGGATCAGCGGGCGTTCCGCTTCGCCGGCGGCGAGTTTGTCGAGCGTGATCAGGTTGGTGACGATGGAATCCCAGATCACCATGCGCGGCTCGTCGCTGAAGGAGGCGACCAGTTTCAGGTAGCTATCGAGTTGCAGGCGGTCGGCGGCCACCAGGGCCCAAGTGTCGCCCAGCAGCTTGAGGCGGGTGGTGTCGGGCAGTTGCGCGACCTGGCCGGCCAGGGCGTCGAAGCTGGCCTTGTCGTACTGGATGCGGAAGTAGCCGTTGCTCCACGGGTCCACCACGAGGGCGGTGTCGCAGCCGGACAAGGTCACGCTGGCCGTGGGACCGGACATGAGCGTGTACCAGGCCTTGCCGTTGACGGTGCCCACCTGGACCGGCACATTCCACAGGCGTTTTTCGGTGGCAGGTTCGTCGAGGCGGAACTGCTCCTGCGTCAGCGTGACGTTGCGCTTGCCGTCCACGCAGCTCTGCTCCACTTTCACCAGCGGGAAGCCGGGCTGCATGGTCCAGTCGGAGGCGAGTTTTTCGACTGGCTTGCCGGAGGCTTTCTCCAGCGCGGCCCACAGGTCGGCCGTCGTCGTGTTCGAGTACTGGTGCTTGGCCATGTAGGCGCGGATGCCCTTGCGGAAGGGCTCTTCGCCCAGGTAGGCTTCGAGCATGCGCAGGAAGGCCTTGCCCTTGCCGTAGGTGATGGTGTCGAAGGCGCCGGCGGCCTGGTCTTCGGTGGCGATCGGCGTCTGGATCGCGTGGGTGGTCTTGCGCGCATCGAGGTCGAACACGTGTTCGCGCTCGCCGATGCTGTCGAGGTTGGGGCGCCACTCGGGGTGGAAGTGGGCCGTGGCCTTGCCGCCCATCCAGGAGGCGAAGCCTTCGTTAAGCCAGAGGTTGTCCCACCAGGCCATCGTGACCAGGTTGCCGAACCACTGGTGCGCCATTTCGTGCGCGACCACTTCAAACGAGACCTGCTTGGTCTCTTCCGTGCTCTTTTTCGGGTCCCACAAGATGGCCGCTTCGTTGTAGACGATGCCGCCCCAGTTTTCCATCGCGCCGTTGAAACCGCCGGGGATGGCGATCTGGTCGAGCTTGGCCAGCGGATAGGGCTGGCCGAAGTAGTTGTTGTAGTAGCGCAGCAGGTCTTTCGAACTGTTCAGCGCGAAGGTACCGGTGGGCTGCTTGCCTTCGGTGGTGACGACGCCGATTTCCACGTTGTCCTGCTTGAGCATCGAGCGTTCCAGTTCGCCCGCCACCAGCACGATCAGGTAGCTAGGCATCTTGGGCGTGGTGGCGAAGGTGACGCGTTTGCTGGTCGCATCGATGGGCTCGGACTTTTCGACCGGGGTGTTGGAGAAGGCGTTGAAATTGGCGGGCACGTCCACCGTCAGCTTGAAGCGCGCGCGGAACGACGGCTCGTCCCAGGTGGGCAGCATGCGGCGCGCGTCGGTCGGCTCCATGGTCGAGGCGATCATGGTCTTCTTCTTGTCGCCGGCCTGGTACTGCATGTGGAACAGGCCGCGCGCTTCCACATTGATCAGGCCGCGGAATTTCAGGGCCAGCGTGTAGCGGCCCGGGGCCAGCGGCTTGTCGAGCTTGAAGCTCAAGGTCTGGGCCGTCTTGTCGATCAGGGGCGTGAGCTTGAGGTCGGGCAGGTTCTTGCCGGCCAGGCTGGCCGCGTCGATTTCCATATTGACGGCGTTGAGCATGATCAGCGAGGTGGCCGACAGGACGTCGATTTCCACCGTTTCCGAACCGAGGAAGGTGTTGGCGGCCAGGTCGGGCACCAGGTGGGCGGCGTATTGCAGGGGAATGATGTCTTTCGGGAGCTTGCCCGGCGTGCTGCCGAAGGAGAATGGTGCTTCAGCGTGGGCGGCACAACAGGCTGCCGTCAGGGCGGCGGCCGTAGCCAGGCGCGTGGCTTGCAATGGTCTCATTTACTCTCTCTATGTTTTTATTGGCGCCGACATGGCGCATTACCTCAGCCTGTACTCTAGCGCCGCGCGCCGGCGGGCGCCGCCCAAATGCGACGGACTGCAAAATACGCCGCCAGGGCGTCGAAATCGCGGCGCTGAATGTTTTTGCATCATTGCATGAATTCGCTATATAGTCGCCCTTATTGCCGAGGCCGCCAAGGAGGACACGATGTCGCTTGATACTCTGTTGCAAAATCCAAACGCCCTACCGAGTGCCCCCAAGGTCGTCGAAGAACTCATTTCCAGCTTCGACAATCCGTCCGTCTCGGTCGAGGAAATTGCCCGCAAGCTCGCTTCAGATCCGGTCTTGAGCGCCAAATTGCTGCGCCTGGCCAATTCCGCCTATTACCATGTGTCGCGCTCGATCGGCTCGGTCGACGACGCGGTGCGCATGCTCGGCTTCGTCACCGTACGTACACTGGTGATCAGTTCCGGCCTGGTGGGCGGGTTCAAGAATGTGCCGGGCATGGATTTGAAACAGTTCTGGCGCTACAGCCTGCACACGGCCGTGGCCGCCAAGTGGATCGCCAAGAAGTCCGGCGACAATACCGACCTGGCCTTCACGATCGGCATGATGCACGCGATCGGCCAGCTGGTGATCCGCACCGGCGCCACCGCCATGGCGCTCGAAGTCGATGCCCTGGCCGGGCCGTACGACCCGCGCCGGATGGAAGAGGAAAAGCCGCTGCTCGGCTATACCTACGCCGAAGTGGGGGCCGAACTGGCCGTGCGCTGGAAGTTCCCCGAGGTGTTTGCCGAAACCATCCGCCACTTCCCTGCCCCGGCCGAACGCATGGCCTCCGTCATCCACCTGGCGTCCTGGCGCGCCCTGGCCGAGCATAACAAGGTCGATGCGGCGGGTTTGAAGGCCAGCCTGCCGGCCGACGTCGTGCACCGGATGGGCCTGGAAGAGGAGCTGCTGCTCGAAGAAATGCCTGCCCTGGGCGAACTGGCGGCCGGTCTCGAGGAACTCGTTCATTAAAAATACTTGATTAATCAAGTACTTAGGATTTTTAGAAAATATTTTCGGTTTTTTTCAAAAAAACCCTCAAGTTCCCTCAAACCCGGCCGTAATAGAAGGACACGCGGTAATCCAGCCGCGTTTTCGGCCAGGTGCGACTATGACGTCCAACGAAGTCCTCTCGATGTATGAATCCATTGCCGGCTTGACCGCCAAGATGGCTGTTGCCGCCAAAGCTGGCGATATCGCAACCTTGAGCCAACTCGAACACCAGACTGCCCAGCAAGCCAAGGCCGCCGAAGCGGGCGTGCCTGCCCTGGCCGGTGCCCAGCGCCTGCGCAAGATCGACCTGCTCAAGCAGATCATGGCCAACGACCGCGCCATCCGCGAAGTGACCGAGCCGTGGGAACTGTCGAAAGTGATGCAAGCCGCGCACTAAGCTGCCGCCGCCCCAATGAAAAAGCCGTCTTGCGACGGCTTTTTTGCGTTCTGGCGGCGCTGGACCGCGTGGGCACGCGTGCACACCCTACGTAGGGTGGGCCCATGGGCCCGCGCGCGATCAGCCGCCGATGGCCAGCTTCAGCGAAGCGGCGATGCCCTCGGCGGCCTGGGTGATTTCGGACAGCGAAGGGAAGCTGGGGGCGATGCGGATGTGGCTGTCTTCGGGGTCGCGGCCATACGGGAAGGCGGCGCCGGCTGGGGTCAGGGTCACACCGGCCTCTTTCGCCAGAGCGATCGTTCGGGCCGCGGCGCCCGGCGGCGTCACCAGGTCGATGAAGTAGCCACCCTTCGGCACCGTCCAGGACACGCCCGGCACCTCGCCCAACAGGCGGCCAAACTGGTCGAGCACGGCATCAAACTTGGGCTTCAGCAGGGCGCGGTGGCGCGCCATCAGGGCGTCGACCGTGGCCTTGTCCTTGAGCAGTGCGACGTGGCGCAGCTGGTTGACCTTGTCCGGGCCGATGTTGCGGATGCCGGCATGGCGGCTCCACCAGGCAATATTGGCTGGCGACGAAGCCAGCGCGGCAACCCCTGAACCGGCCCACGTCACTTTCGAGGTCGAGGCGAACACGATGGCCCGGTCGGGATTCCCGGCTTTCGCGCATTCGTCGATAATTTGCGGGATCGCGACGGCTTCTTCCGTCAAATGATGGAAACGATACGCGTCATCCCACATCAGGCGGAAGTCCGGCGCGGCTGTCTTCATGGCGGCCAGGCGCTGCACCACGGCGGCCGAATACACGGCGCCGGACGGATTACTATACTTCGGCACGCACCACATGCCCTTGATGCTTGGATCCGTGGCAACCAGGCTTTCCACCAGGTCCATGTCCGGACCGTCTTCGGTCATCGGGATATTGATCATCTTGATGCCGCGCGTTTCGCAAATCGAAAAATGGCGATCGTAGCCCGGCACCGGACACAGGAAAGTGACACCCGCTTCTTTCACCCACGGCTGGTGGCCGGGAACGCCATTCAACAGCGCGTAAATGATCACATCGTGCATCAACGACAGGCTGGCGCTGCTGTCAACGACAACCTGGGCGGCCGGCACGTCGAGCAGGCTGCCGAACAGGGCGCGCGCTTCCGGCAAGCCGATGCCGATGCCGTAATTGCGGGTATCGGTGCCATCCTTGGCACTGTAGCCAGGCAAGGCGTCGAGCAAGGCATTGGAGAGGTCGAGCTGCTCGGGTGCGGGCTTGCCGCGGGACATGTCGAGCTTGAGCCCGCGCTGTTTGAAAGTGTCGTACTGTGCTTGTGCTGCGCTGTTCATGGCTTGCCTTCGGTAATGAGATCACCGAAGAGTATAAACTTGTCAGGGAAATAATGCTGGGAGGGGAGGAATTCGGGAGAGCGATCACCAGGTATCTCCTGGCGTCGCCTCGTGCCGGTTGCATCCGGCGCCCGCAGCCGCTGTTGGCTTTGGACTGCTTCCGTGGCAGGCGTTTCATCAACGATCGTCTGCTTGCCGCGCCACACTATCGTCGGTGGCTGCGCCAGACCCTGGCACGTCTTTCGTGGTCACTATTGCAACCACGGGAACCAGTATATCCTATTTTTAAAATTTGTGTGTACAACTTGGATCAAGTATCCCCGGCCGGTTCCACGTGCTCCTCCTCGGTCGCTTTCTTGCGCTTGAAGCGGCCCAGCAGGCGCGCCACCAGCCCCTCTTTCGCAGCGGCCGCCTCGGCCGGCGCCGCCGTGCGTTTCTTTTTCCAGCGCAGGAAGAAGGCGATGGCGCCCGCCAGCGCCAACGCGCCGGCAATCCCGCCGCCGATGAGCAGCCAGGGTAGCGGTTCTTTTTTCTTTTCAGGCTTGGGTGCGGGCGCCGCAATCACCGAAGCCTTGGCCGGCGCCGGCGCCGGCTTGACCACCAGGTCGTCCTGCAAATGCTTGACCTTGTCTTCCAGTTCGACAATCTGGGCCGTCAGCACGCCGTTCTTGTAATCGAGTTCGGCACAGGCCTTCGAGTTGTCGACCGCCTTGGGCGACTTGTGCGGCGCCACCGGGTGCATGGCCGCGCGCACGACGGCCGCTTCCAGCGCCACGTCCGGCGTGATGGCAGGTGGCGGTGGTGGCGCGGGGTTGGGATCGGCGCTGAACCAGAGCGTCACGCCGCGCACGGCACGCTTGTTCCCTTCGAGGAGTTCAAAGAAGATGTGCACAAATTCGGCGTTGATCGGCTTGATTGATGTCACATGCAGGAATTGGTGGCCATCCCGGCGCATGATGGAACTGTGCATGCTCGACAACGCCGGATGCATGCTGATATTGGCGCCCTGGTAGACGTCGGGATTGGCCAGGCGCACCTGGAGCGGCTCTTCGCCCGTCAGCGACAACAGTTCGATATCGGCCACCAGCGGCTGCCCGATGTAGGAGCGCACTTGCGCCTCGCCCAGTTCGGCGGCCTGCACGCAGTGGAATGCGGCGGCCAGCACCAGGGCAGTAGAAGGCCGGACAAGATGGCGACAATACATAGAGGAAAGTTTATCAGCAATGGGTGGCCGCAAGAGGAATTTGTAGCCTTAACGTAATTAACGAGCAATACGCTAAACTCTTTAATCGCGGCGTGTAAACCTGGAAGGAAATGATCATGCACAGCAGAACCGAGAAAGACAGTTTCGGCCCCATCGACGTTCCCGCCGAGCGCCTGTGGGGCGCGCAGACCCAGCGCTCGCTCGCGCATTTCGCCATTTCCAGCGAAACCATGCCGCCCGCGCTGATCGCGGCGCTGGCCCAGGTCAAGCGCGCCGCGGCCCGGGTCAACCTGGCCCTGGGCCTGCTGGCGGCGGACAAGGCCGAGGCCATTGTCGACGCCGCCGATGAGGTGCTGGCCGGCCTGCATCGCGACGAATTCCCGCTGGCCGTGTGGCAGACGGGTTCGGGCACCCAGACCAATATGAACATGAATGAAGTGCTGGCCAACCGCGGCTCCGAGCTGATGGACGGGGTGCGCGGCAGCGGGCGCCTGTTGCACCCGAACGACGACGTCAACCTGGGCCAGTCCTCCAACGACATCTTCCCCACCGCGATGCACGTGGCGGCGGCCGGCGCCGTGGCCGAGGCGGTGCTGCCGGCGCTGGCACAGCTGCGCGGCACGCTGGCACTGAAGGCGCGCGCCTTCGCCGACATCGTCAAGATCGGCCGCACCCATTTGCAGGACGCCACACCGCTCACCCTGGGGCAGGAATTCTCCGGCTACGTGGCCCAGCTGGACTTCGCCGAGCACGCACTCAAGGCTGCCCTGCCCGGCCTGTTGCAACTGGCTGCGGGCGGCACCGCCGTGGGCACGGGCTTGAACGCGCATCCGGAATTCGCCCACCGCATCGCACACGAGCTGGCGCAGCGCACCGGCCACAGTTTCGACAGTGCGCCCAACAAATTCGCCGCCCTGGCCGGGCACGATGCGCTGGTCCACGCGCACGGCGCCTTCAAGACCCTGGCCACGGCGCTCAACAAGATCGCCAACGACGTGCGCTGGATGGCCTCGGGTCCGCGCTCGGGCCTGGGCGAAATCACCATCCCCGAAAATGAACCGGGCAGCTCCATCATGCCGGGCAAGGTCAATCCCACCCAGTGCGAAGCGCTCACCATGCTGTGCTGCCAGGTGTTCGGCAACGACGTGGCCATCACCATGGGCGCGGCCTCGGGCAATTTCGAGCTGAATGTGTACAAGCCCCTGATCGCCCACAACTTCCTGCAAAGCGCGCGCCTGCTGGCCGACGGCATGCGCTCGTTCGAGCAGCACTGCGTGCAGGGCATCGAGGCCAACCGCGCGCGCATCGGCGAGTTGATGGCGCAGTCGCTAATGCTGGTGACGGCGCTGGCGCCCCACATCGGCTACGACCGCGCCGCACAGATCGCCAAGAAGGCCCAGCAGGAGGGGACGACGCTAAAAGCAGCGGCGCTGGTGCTGGGCTACGTCAGCGAAGAGCAGTTCGCCGCCTGGATCGACCCGCTGGCGATGACCCGGCCTGGCTAGCGCCCCTACCCTCCCTGCCGTCAGGGGGGTCATGGCAGGTCCAATGGCATAGCATGGTTTTCACCGTGCCCTTTCCCACTTTGCCAGAGGATCTGCCCATGTCTGAAATGATGTCCGCGCCCGCCATCGTGCGCCGCAGCGTGCTTGAAAAGTCGATCAAGGTCGAAGAACTGACCGTCTCGATCGGTGCCCAGCTACTCAATGTGAGCCTGGCCGACGCCGCGACCGACCGTGCCCTGGCCGACGAAATCCATGAACTGCTGTTGCGCCACAAGGTCTTGTTCCTGCGTGACCAGGACATCACGCCGCAGCAGCATGTGGCATTCGCCTCGTATTTCGGCCAGCTCGAAGAACACCCGATGGTGCCCAGCCACCCGGATGCGCCGGGCCTGGTCCAGATCTACAAGACGCCGGAAAAACCGGCCGACCGCTACGAGAATGCCTGGCACAGCGATGCCACCTGGCGCCCCGCGCCGCCGATGGGCTGCGTGCTGCGCTGTGTGGAATGCCCGCCCGTGGGTGGCGACACCATGTGGGCCAATATGGCGCTGGCCTATGCCCGCCTGCCCGAGCACATCAAGACCGAGATCGCCGGCCTGGTGGCCAACCATAGTTTCAACTCCTCTTTCGCCGCCGCCATGCCGCGTGAAAAACGCCTGGCCATGCGCGCCGCCTATCCGGACGCCGAGCATCCCGTGGTACGCACACACCCGCAAACGGGCGAACCGATCCTGTACGTGAACGCCTACACGACGCACTTCGTCAACTACCACCAGCCATCGCGGGTGCGCGTCGGCCAGGACTATAACCAGGCCGGCGGCGACCTGCTGCAATACCTGATCAGCCAGGCCTATATCCCGGAATACCAGGTGCGCTGGCGCTGGCAGCCTAACAGCGTGGCGATCTGGGACAACCGCCCCACCCAGCACTATGCCGTGATGGACTACCCGCCCTGCCATCGCAAGATGGACCGCGCCGCCATCGTTGGCGATCAACCCTTTTAATCCAAGCAGGAGTAGACAATGCATTTCACCGACGGTTCCAACTTCCCCGAGAACATGGACAAACTGGTCATCACGGTTGCACCGTATGGCCCCGAATGGGCACCGCACGACTTCCCGGAAGATATCCCGGTAACGCTGGAAGAACAGATCCAGAAAGCGGTCGACTGCTACAACGCCGGTGCCACCGTGCTGCACCTGCATGCGCGCGAGCTCGATGGCTCGGGCTCGAAGCGCCTGTCGCTGACCAATGAACTGATCGCCGGCATCCGCGCGCGCGTACCCGAGATGGTCATCCAGGTGGGCGGCTCGATCTCCTTCGCACCCGAGACCGAAGGCGACGTCGCCAAATGGCTGTCCGACGACACGCGCCACATGCTGGCCGACCTGACGCCGACGCCCGACCAGGTCACCATCGCCATCAACACCAACCAGATGAATGTCGTCGAGCAGATGTGCGCCGCCGACCTGCGCGGCACCACACTGGCCGAAGGCCCGATGTACGAGGCCTACCGCGAAATGACGATACCGGCCGGTCCGGGCTGGGTGGAAGAACACATCGCTCGCCTCTCGGCCAAGGGCATCCAGACCCACTTCCAGCTGGCCAATATCACCCAGCTCGAAACGGTCGAGCGCATGATGCGCCGCGGCGCCTGCAATGTGCCGCTGATCCTGACCTGGGTGGCGATTGGCGGCGGCTTCGATGCGCCGAATATCTACAACCTGGCCAACTTCGTGCGCGCCTGCCCGGACGGCTCGGTGCTCACGCTCGAGAGCTCGATGCTCAATACCCTGCCGATGAACATGATGGCCATCGCCATGGGCCTGCATGTGCGCTGTGGGATCGAAGACAATCTGTGGAGCCAGCGCCGCGACGCCAAGATGACCTCAGTGCAGCAGATCGAACAGCTGGTGCGCCTGTCGCGCGAATTCGGCCGCGACATCGCCAATTGCCAGGAGTCGCGCGAGATCTACCGTATCGGCACCTTCTACAAGGATGCCGACGAGACGCTGGCGGCGAACGGCTTTGCGCCGAACCGCAAACCAGGCCAGCGTGGTTTCAAGCGAGCAGCGTAAAGGGAAGACTCCGCGTGGGCGCATGCGCCCACGCGTTGTCGGCTTATCGAATACCGAGCAGGTCGAGCACCTGCTGTGGCGATTGCAGGCCCTGGAGCTGGCCGCGTCCTTCGACGGCCAGTGTCGGCACACTATAGATGCCCGTCACCGGCAGCGCCGCGTGGCCGCTCGCGCCGGAAAAATCCAGTCCCACGCCGCGCGCCAGGTCAAGCAGGCACGCACGCTGGCCAATATCGCGGCCTTCGACAAACCAGGCCTGGAAAATCGCCTCGCACAGCGCTTCGCACTGCCTATCGCTGCCGACCAGCTGCGCATGCGCGAACATGGCATGGGCCAGCTGGGTATTGGGCATGGTGTCGATGCGCTCGAATGCGAATACCAGGCCGGCCGCAGCACCGGCCGCTGCCACCTGGGCGCGGCGCGCGGCGACCGCTGCGGTGCTGCCCAGGCGCCGCACATAGAACTCCTGGTAAGGCAGCCCTGCTGCCGGCACATCCGGCAACAGCGCAAATCCACGCCAGGCCAGGCGTGTGCCGGGCGCCTGGGCGCGCGCCGCCTGCAAGTGGCGCCAGCCAATCCAGCACCAGGGACAGACCCAGTCAAAATAGAAGGTGACGGTCACACCAGTTCCGCCTTGTATTCGCGGTCAAGCAGCTCGACGTAGCGCGCCGCCATGGGCCAGGGGCCAAAACCGGAAGCGGGATTCATGTGGCCAACCTGGCCCAGGTTGTTCACTTCGCAGCACCAGTCGCCCGCCATTTGCAAGGCCCGTTCGTAGCTGCACAGCGGATCATTGGTCGATACCATCATCACGCTCGGGAAAGGCAAGGGTTCATGCGGCACCGGCAGCCAGCCTTCGGCGCGCAGGACATCGGGCTGCGGATACGAACCGGGCAGCGCGACCGACAGATCGGGCGGCGTCACCAGCAGGGCGGCGCGAATTTCGCGCCTCGCATTGCGCGCCCAGTGGGCCAGCGTGATCACACCGGCACTGTGGGCGACCAGGATCACCGGACCGTCAATGGCGGCCAGCACGGCATCGAGCGCCGCCACCCGCGCGGCGCAGCTGAATTTGTCTTTAGTCAGCGGCGCGACCGAGCGTGCGCCCGGCCATGCCGCTTCAAGGTGGGTTTGCCAGTGGTCGGCGACGAAATCGCGCAGGCCAGGGACGATCAGGATGGTGCCGGCTTGGTACGGTGTGCTCATGTTGGACTGCAGTTGGTGGTGAATTCGGGGTCGGCGCGCAGGCGTGCCAGGTCCGGCGCGTAGCTGCGTTTGCCGGTATAAAAGACGAGGCCAGAGGCCAGGGCCATCAAGGGCAGCAACGCCAACGCACCGGCCAGGCCGAGGCGGTCGGCGAATACGCCGGTGAGGAAGGGGCCGGGGGCCATGCCGAGCAGGTTGTTGACCAGGGTGAGCACGGCGAAGGCGCTGGCGTGGATGGCGGTGGGCGTAAGGTTGGCGACCATCGCGCCGGCCGGCCCCGAGGTCCCGGCAGTAAACAGCATGCCCGCGCCGATCAGCGCCAGTTGCGCCACGCCGGGCGGCATCTGGAAGCCGGCGCCCAGCAGGGCCGCCGAGGCCATGCAGTAGAAGATCGCACTGTCCCACTTGCGCTGCGGGTTGTGGCGGCTGAAACGGTCGGTGGCGATTCCGCACAAAACCATGCCGGAACCGCCAACGAGCACGAAGGCCGCGGCGGCCACGCCGGCGCGGTCGGTGGGCAGGCCGTAGTAGCGATTCAGGTAGCTGGGCATCCAGGCCAGCACGGCGCCCATCACGAACAGCTGGAAGGCACTGCCAACGTAGGCGCACAGCACGGCGCGGGTCGACACCAGCTTGCGCAGCAAGCGGCCCCAGGGCAGGCGTTCGCCGTTGGCGGTACGCGCGACGGGGCGCGCGCCCAGCCTTTTTTCCTTGACCAGCAGGGCATACAGCAGCACCAGGGCCAGGCCGAAACCGGCCATTGCACCGAAGGACCAGCGCCAGCCCAGCTTGGCCGCGACCATGCCGCCGATGGCCACGCCCAGCACCGAGCCGAAGGCGCCGCCGGCCATGAAGGCGCCGGTCAGGCCGGCACGCAAATGGGCCGGGAAGATCGACAGGATCAGGGCCACGCCCACGCTGCCGTATGCCGCTTCACCGATGCCGACGCAAAAGCGCGCGGCCAGCATATGGCCGTAGCTGGCCGACAGCGCGCAGCCGAGCGTGGCCAGCGACCACAGGGCCGCCATCAGCGTGATCGAACGCACCCTGCCCCAGCGGTCGGCCAGCACCGACAGGGGCAGGGTCAGCAAGCCCACCATCAGGGCCACCACGCTCGACAAGGAGCCGAGCTGGGTATCGCTGAGCAGCCACTCGGCTTTGAGCAGCGGGAAGACGGCGTTGAGGACCTGGCGCGACATATAGTCCGACAGCAGCAGGCCGAAGGTGCAGGCGAACACCAGCCAGGCGTAGGGACGCGGCGGCAGCGTGGCGGCGGGCGCGCCGGTTTCATGGGGAGCGTGGAGGGCCATGGTTCAGAAGGGAATATCACCAATGATGCCGGCGCGTTCCATCTTGCGCACGGCGGGCCAGTAATCCTGGACGGCATAGTGCTGGGTGCTGCGGTTGTCCCAAATGGCGACGCTGTTGGCGCGCCAGCGCCAGCGCACCTGGTATTCGGGAATGGCGGCCTGGCTGGCCAGGTAGGCCAGCAGGTTGGACGCGCCAGGCAGGAAGTCCTGGCCCACGCGCACATTGGCCGGGGTGTGGAAATTGACGAAGTGCGAGGTGAAGCCGTTCACGTACAGGATCTTCTCACCCGTCTCTGGGTGGGTACGCACGACCGGGTGTTCGGCCATCGGATAGGCCGCGGCCAGCGTGGCGCGCTGTTCCGGCGCCATCGCCGCGCCGAAGGTATGCTCGATGCTGTGCTTGGCGCGCAGGCGGGCGATCTGCTCCTTGATCGGCGCCGCCAGGCGCTCGTAGGCCATCGCCATGTTCACCCAAACGGTATCACCGCCGACAGCCGGCGTCTCGATACAGCGCAGCACGCAGCCCATCGGAGGAGCGACGCGCCACGACGCGTCGCTGTGGTAGCAGTTTTCGTAATGTTCTTCGGGGCTGTCCAGGTCTTTGTAAATGCGCACCAGGCCCGGATGGTCCGGGTCGCTGCCAACCATTGGATGGTTTTCCAGCTGGCCGAAACGCTCGGCGAAGGCAACATGTTCGGCGCGCGTGATGTCCTGGTCGCGCAGGAACAACACCTTGTGTTCGAGCAGGAGTGCCTTCAGCTCGGCGAACAGCCCGGCGTCGCGCGCCGCGTGCCCCAGGTTGACGCCGAAGACTTCGGCACCGATGCTGCATGTGAGTTGTTCGACGCGCATGCGTTCTCCTACAGCGTAAAGATGGACGAACCGGTGGTGCGCCCCGCTTCGAGCTCGCGGTGCGCGTGCTGCGCATCTTCAAGCGCGAAGCGCTGGTTGACTTCGATCTTGATGCGCCCGGCCATCACGTGGCCGAACAACTCGCCCGACAACTCGGCCCGCTCGGCCGGATCGGCGATATAGTCGGCCAGCGCAGGGCGGGTGAAATAGAGCGAGCCGTGCATGGCCAGCTGCAGCGCATTAATCGACGGGAAGGCGCCGGAAGCCGTCCCCACGCCGACCAGCAGGCCACGCTTGCGCAGCGAAGCCATCGACGCGTTGAAGGTATCCTTGCCCACGGAATCGATCACGACCGGCACACCCACGCCGCCGGTCAGCTCGCGCACGCGCGCGGCGACGTCTTCACGCTTGTAATAGATGATGTGGTCACAGCCGTGGGCGCGCGCCAGTTCTCCCTTCGCTTCGCTCGAGACGGTGCCAATCACATTCAGGCCAAGCAGCTTGGCCCACTGGCACACGATCAGGCCCACGCCGCCGGCGGCCGCATGCAGCAGGAAGGTATCGCCTTCTTTCCAGGCGTAGATGCGGCGCATCAGGTAGGAGGCGGTCAGGCCGCGCATCGTCATCGCGGCGGCAGTCTCGAAGGCAATCGCGTCGGGCAGCTTGATCAGCGAGGCGGTGGGCATCAGGCGCACGTCGCTGTAGGCGCCCAGCGGGCTGCCGGTGTAGGTGACCCGGTCGCCCGGAGCAAAGCCAGTCACGCCCGCGCCGATCGCCTCGATGACACCGGCCGCTTCCACGCCGATCCCCGAAGGCAGCGGAGCCGGATACATCCCGCTGCGGAAGTAGCAGTCGGCAAAATTGAGGCCGACGGCACCATGGCGCACGCGTACCTGGCCGGAGCCCGGTTCGCCCACGTCAGCGCTCTCGTAGCGCAGCACGTCAGGGCCGCCGGTTTCGTAGAATCGAACTGCGTGTGCCATGTTGTCTCCTGTTGAACAGATTTATACCATCATGTTGCTATCCTAGCCCTCAGTATCAGCGGCGCCCCCACTCCGCGCGGGGGGTGGGCCGGCTGCAGGCGGAAGCGGGCCACCAGTTCGGACAAGTGTTCCGCATTCTGGCGCAGGGCCTGGGCGGCGGCGGCGGACTGCTCCACCAAGGCTGCATTTTGCTGGGTGACGCTCTCCATCTCGCCGATGGCCTGGTTGACCTGTTCGATGCCCTGGCGCTGGTCGGCGCTGCCGGCTTCGATGGCGGCCATGATTTCGGCCACCCCGGCGATCGACTGCACCACCCGCTGCATTGTCTTGCCGGCCTGGTCGACCAGGGTGCTGCCCTGCCCCACCTCGCGCACGGAATTGCCGATCAAGGCCTTGATTTCGTGGGCCGCGCTGGCGCTGCGCTGGGCCAGGCTGCGCACCTCGCCGGCCACCACGGCAAAACCACGCCCCTCTTCGCCGGCACGGGCCGCCTCGACAGCGGCATTCAGGGCCAGGATATTGGTCTGGAAGGCGATGCCGTCGATGACGCCGATGATGTCGGCGATCTTGTTCGAGGCCTGGCGGATCGCGCCCATCGTGTCGACCACGCGCGCGACCGCCGCGCCGCCCTCGCGTGCCACGCCTGCGGCCGCATGGGCAAGCTGCGTCGCGTCCTGGGCATGGCCCGCGTTGTTGGCGACCATGTCGGTCAACAGCGCCATCGACGCGGCAGTCTGTTCCAGCGAACTGGCCTGCGCTTCCGTGCGCGACGACAGGTCCAGGTTGCCACGGGCGATCTCGCCCGATGCGGTCGAAATCTGCTCGGCATCGTCGCGCACCTGGCCAACCATGGCGGCCAGGTCGCGCCGCATGGCCGCCAGCGCCGCCATCAGGCTGGTCTCGTCGTTGGCGCGCACCGGTACCTGCACTGCCAGGTCGCCCCCGGCGATGCGCCCGGCGATCGCCGCCGCCGCCAAAGGTTCACCACCCAGCTGGCGCACCAGCGAGCGTACCGCCACGAAGGAGCCTGCCACGCCCAGCACCAGTGCCACAATGCCAAGCACCATGATCTGGGTGCGGGCGCTGTCGGCGGCGGCCGACGATGCCGCTGCCGCCGCTTCCATCTTGAGCGACTGGCGCTCCACCATGTCGTTGAGGGCCTGGACGAAGTCCTTCTCCGACAAGCGCACGCTGGCATTGAGCAGGCTGCGCGCTTCCGTCAGGCTGCCGGCGCCGAACAGCGCGAACAGCTCTTTTTCGCTGGCCGCATCGGCGTCGTTGGCCTTGATGATGGCGGCCAGCAGCGTCCTGTCGTCAGCGTCGGACAGGCGTTGGCCCAGCGAGGCGAGCAGCGCCGCATTCTTCTGGCGCAGCGGCACGATCTGGCGCTGCACGGCGCGCTCGCCCTGGTATTCGGCAGCGATGATGGCGCTGCGCAGCAGCTGGTGCACCACCGCCACGTTGTATTTGACATCGCCGGCCAGCACGGCGCTGCGGTATTTGTCCTTCAGGATGGTGTCGGTGCGGCCCTGCATCGATACCATCGTCGCCAGCGACAGCACCATGATGACCGCCAGCAGGACCATCAGCATGGCAAAGCCCAGGCCAAAGCGCAGCGCCAGTGGCATATTGGCCAGGCGGCTCAGGACTGCCTTCATGGACGACCTCCGGCAGTCCCGTACTGCTGGCGCAGCTGGAGCTTGTTGAGTTTTCCGGTGGCCGTATGCGGCAGCGTATCAACAAACACTACTTCGTCCGGACACCACCACCGCGCCACGCGGGCCGCCAAAAAGTCCAATATGTCGTCGCGGCTCAGGACAGCGCCGGCCTTGGTCACCACCAGCAGCAAGGGCCGCTCCTGCCAGGTTGGATGGGCAATGCCGATCACGGCGGCTTCCTGTACCGCCGGATGGGCCATTGCCGCGTTTTCCAGCTCGATCGAGGAAATCCATTCGCCGCCGGACTTGATGACATCCTTGGCGCGGTCGGTAATCTGCATGAAGCCGTCGGCGTCGACAAAGGCAACGTCGCCGGTATCGAAGTAGCCTTGCGCATCGACCACGGCACCGCCCTCGTCGCGGAAGTAGGAGGCGGCAATCCATGGCCCCCGCACCAGCAGGCGCCCGCTGCTGGCACCGTCGCGCGGCAGCATGCGCCCTTCGTCATCGACAACTTTGAGCTGCACGCCAAAGACGGCGCGGCCCTGGCGGGCCTGCATTTTCAGGCGCTCTTCGCGCGGCAGTGCCTGGTGCTTGGGCAGCAATATGCACACGGTGCCCAGCGGGCTCATTTCGGTCATGCCCCAGGCATGGACGACGGTGGCACCGAAGTCTTCGCTGAAGCGTTCGATCATCGACAGCGAAGCAGCGGCGCCGCCGATGACGACCCGTTCGAGCTTGAGTTCTTCGCGCGGGCGTGCCGCTTCGAGCTCGACGTGGCGGAACAGCATCAGCCATACCGTCGGCACGCCGAGCGCCAGCGTGACGCCCTCGTCGCGCATGAGTGCATACACGCTCTTGCCGTCGAGCGCAGGGCCGGGCATGACCAGGCGCGCGCCGCACATCGCCCCGGCATAGGGCATGCCCCAGGCGTTCACGTGGAACATCGGCACGACCAGCAAGGCGGTGTCGGCGCCGGACAGGCCCAGGCCATCGACAGTGCAGGCAGCAAAGGCGTGCAGCACCGTCGAGCGGTGCGAATACAGCACGCCCTTGGGCTGGCCGGTGGTGCCGGAGGTGTAGCACAGGGCTGCAGCGCTGGCTTCGTCGAACACCGGCCAATCGAATTGCGCGCTGGCGCCATCCACCAGCTCTTCGTAGCACAGCATGCCGGGCAGGTCGACGTCCGGCATGTTGGCGCGGTCGGTCATGGCGATGAAATGGCGCACGCCCGCCAGCTGCGGGGCCAACTGGGCGACCAGCTGGGCGAAGCCGATGTCGAAGAACAGCACCTGGTCTTCGGCGTGGTTGACGATATAGCTGATCTGTTCGGCGAACAGGCGCGGATTGATGGTGTGGATCACCGCCCCCATGCCGGAGACCGCGTAATACAGCTCCATGTGGCGATACCCGTTCCAGGCCAGCGTAGCAACCCGTTCGCCCGGCTGCACGCCAAGCCCGGTCAACACATTGGCCATCTTGCGCGCGCGCTGCGCCACGCTGCCGTAGGTGCTGCGATTGATCGTCCCTTCCGAGGTGCGCGAGATGATTTCTTGTTCCGGATGGGCGTGTTGCGCATGTTCGATCAGGCCGGAAATGAGCAAAGGCTGGTGTTGCATTAATCCGAGCATGGTGTCTCCTCAGGTATCGGATTGGGGGAAGTGGGTGATGCGAGCATCAGGTTGCGCACGGTCGCGGCGAACCAGCGCCCGCCCGAATGCCCGGGGATGCCAACCCGGTTCAGGGTGAAGGCGATCCGGTGGTAGGACGCTCCGGCGCAACGCAGCTCGGTCATGAGCTGGCGCAGCGACGGTGCAAGCACGGCACGCCGACGCATCGCTTTACGCCTTGCGCAACAGGAAGTGCGACAGCGCCGGAATCAGGACCAGGGCCCCCACCATATTCAACAGGAACATGAACGTCAGCAGGATGCCCATGTCGGCCTGGAATTTGATCGGAGACGCGGCCCAGCACACCACGCCGGCGGCGAGCGTCACGCCCACCAGGCCGACGACCTTGCCGGTGAACTGCACCGCGTGGCGGTACGCTTCGCCCAGGCTGGCGCCGGCGCGCTGCTGCGCCAGCTGCACCGACAGCAGGTACAGTGCATAGTCCACGCCGATGCCCACGCCGAGCGCGATGACAGGCAAGGTGGCGACCTTGACACCCATGCCCAGCACCACCATCAGCGCTTCGCACAGCACCGAGGTCAGGACCAGCGGCAGCACGGCCACCAGCACGGCGCGCCAACTGCGGAAGGTGACGAAGCACAGCACGATCACGGCCGCGTACACAAACATCAGCATGCGGTGGTTGGCCTGGCGCACCACGATATTGGTGGCCGCTTCGATGCCGGCGCTGCCAGCAGCGAGCAGGAACTGGCGCTCCGGCGTGCCATGTTCTTTGGCGAAGGCGGCGGCCGCCTGCACCACCGCGTCGAGCGTGGCTGCCTTGTGGTCGGACAGGTAGGCGATGACGGGCATCAGGCTGCAGTTGCGGTCGAACAGGTCGGGATTGTTCACCGACGCTTGCTGGCCGCCGTAATTGAGCACGTCCTGGTTGCGCGAAATCGTCAGCCATTTCGGGCTGCCTTCGGAGGTGCCGGCCGTGACCTGGCGCACCGTGTCGGCCAGCGACACGGTTGTCTGCACGCCGGGCAGCTGCTGCAAGGTCCAGCCGAGGCGGTCCGCTTCGACCAGCGTGGCATAGGACAGGCAGCCGTCATTGGGCGTCTTGACCATCACTGCGAACTGGTCGGACGAGAGCGAATAGTTCGCGGTAATGTAGGCGTTGTCGCGGTTGTAGCGCGAATCGCGGCGCAGTTCCGGCGCACCCGGATCGAGGTCGCCGATCTGCAGGTGGGCCGACAGCGCCAGGCCGCCGGTGGCCAGCGCCAGCGCCACCAGCACGGCGCCGGTGGCCCACTTGCGTTCGGTAAAGCGGTCGAGCATGAACCACAGCTTGCCCAGGCCGCGTCCGTGCTCTTCATCGTCCTCGGCATGCACTGTGCGCGCGGCGGCCCTGGCAGAGACGCCCACGAAGGACAGCAGCACGGGCAACAGCAACAGGTTGGTGAAGATCAGCACGGCCACACCCAGGCTGGCCGTCAGGGCCAGGTCGCGGATGACGGGAATATCGATCAGCATCAGCACGGCGAAGCCGACGGCGTCGGCCAGCAGCGCCGTCAGGCCGGCCAGGAACAGGCGGCGGAAGGTGTAGCGCGCAGCGACCAGCTGGTGCGTGCCGCGCCCGACGTCCTGCATGATGCCGTTCATCTTTTGCGCCCCATGCGAGACGCCGATGGCGAATACCAGGAACGGCACCAGGATCGAGAACGGGTCAAGCTCGAAACCGAACAGGCCCACCAGTCCAAGTTGCCATACCACGGCCACCACCGAACATGCCACCACCAGCGCGGTCGAACGCACGCAACGGGTGTAGGCATAAATCACCGCCGTGGCCACCAGGGCGGCCACACCGAAGTACATCAGGACCTGCATCATCCCGGCCAACAGGTCGCCGACCAGGCGGGCGAAGCCGATCACGTGGATCTTGACGGGATAGGGTCCTGCTTCCTGGGTGCTGACGATGGTATCGACGGCGCGCGACAGGGCGAAATAGTCGATCGCCTTGCCGGTGGCGGGATCGCGGTCCAGCAGGGGCACCATGATCATGGTCGAACGGGCGTTGTTGGCCACGAGCGAACCGACGATGCCCGAGCGCGCGATATTGATCTTGAGCTGTTCGACGCTACGCGCGGAACCGTCGTAAGCGTCGGGCATGACGGGGCCGCCCTGGAAGCCCTCTTCCGTCACTTCGTTCCAGCGCACGGCCGGCGTCCACATCGACTTCATCCAGGCGCGGTCGACGCCGGGCGTGAGGAACAGCGCGTCGTTGACCTGGCGCAGTGCATCGAGGTAGCGCGGCTCGTAGATATCGCCCTGCGGGTTTTCCACCACCACGCGCAGCACATTGCCCAGGCCGCGCAGGCTGGCCTTGTTGTCGAGGTAGTTCTTGATATAGGGCTGCGATTGCGGCAGCATGCGCTCGAAGCTGGCATTGAGGTGCAGGCGCGTCACGGCGGCAAAGCCGAGAACCACCGTCACGGCGGCGCACAGCACCATCATGGCGATGCGGTTGTTGAAGACCAGGCGTTCGAGCAGGTTGCCCGAGCGCTGGTCGAAGTCGCGGGGGTCGACCACCACGGGCATGGCGTCGATATCGTGCATTGCGGGACTCATGGTTTTTCCTGGTGCGGGATCAAGGACTGCACGCGCAAGCCGCGCGCACCGCCGATGACAAGTTGACTGCGGCCGGCAAGCGCACAGGACACGGGTCCCGGTGCGGCGCCAGCGAGCGCGCTGAAACGCGTGCCGTCGCGGCTGAGCAGGACCTGGCCGCCCTGGCCAAGCAGCGCAAAGCCGCCGCCGGGCAAGGCCAAGCCTGCCGTGATGCCGGTGCGGATGCCGGTCTCGATGACAGTCCAGTTGCGGCCACCGTCGGTGCTGCGGAAGGCGCTGCCACGCAAGCCGTAGGCGATCAGCTGGGACGCATCGCCGGTGATGCCAAACAGGCTGCCGCGGTAGGATGTGGGAACGGCCGTGAAATAGCTGCTACCCGCGCCCTGGCGCCAGACCTGGCCCTGTTCACCGACCAGGTAAAGGGCGTCGCCGACCTGGCGGATCGCGTTCAGGTGCAGGGCCTTGGGATTGTCGATACGCGCGGCGCAGTCGGTCCATGTGGCGCCGCCATCGCTGGTGCACCAGGCGCTGCCAAAGGCGCCCACGGCCATCCCTTCGCGCACATTGGCAAACCAGACGTCTAGTAGCGGTTTGTCACCCAGTGCAGTGGCGCGGCGCCCGTCGAACTGGCGCTCCCAGCGGGCACCGGCGTCGCTGGTGTGCAGGATGATGCCGTCGTGGCCGACGGCCCAGCCCTCGCGCGCCGTCACGAAGGACAGCGCCAGCAAATCGGTGCTGGCCGGCGTGCCAACCTGGCTCCAGGTCTGGCCCTGGTCTTCGGACAGCAGCACGTGGCCGCGCTGGCCCACCGCCACCAGGCGCGATCCGGCCTGCGCCAGGCCATTGACCAGCACCCGCGTCGCCTTGGCTGAAACGACAGCGGGCGTATCGAGCGGGTCGGCAAAGCCGGCCGCGGCCACTGGCTGGGCCAGCGCCACCGAGGCGGCGAGCAGGGAAAGAATTCGGTTCATGATAATGCTCAAAAAAAACTGCCGACCACCGTTTGTGGACGACGGACCGGCAGCAAAACGAGACAGGGTGAAATGCCGCTGTGCGCGGCACTTGCTGTTTAGCGCACGCCGGAACCGGCGAGCGAATCAGGCGACCAGTCGGAAGCCTTCATGCCATCGAGGTAGCGGGTACCGTAGTACGGTCCGGCCATCCCGGTGATGTTGTACACGCCGGCGACGAAGTCGTAGATCATGTGGTTACCGGTCTGCAGCGCCAGGGCGTCGTAGCTGAAGGCCATATGGTCGAAGGAGGCACGGTACAGCTGGCCGCGCGCATCGTATTCGTCGGCCGACAGCGCGGTCCAGCTGTCCTCGTCGATGTAGAACACGCGCTTGGAGTAGATGTGGCGCTTGCCCGGCTTGAGCGTCGCTTCCACCACCCAGACGCGATGCAGTTCCCAGCGCACCATGTCCGGATTGATGTGGTTGGCCTTGGTGATGTCGGCCGGGACCTTGTGGGCCACGATCTTGTAGGTGTTGTAGGGGACGATCATCTCCTTCTTGCCCACCAGTTTGAAGTCGTAGCGATCGAGCGCACCGTTGAAGATCCAGGCGTCGTCATAGGTCGACGAACCGGCCGATGCCGGATTTGGCGTGTCGTAGGCGATGTCCGGTGCCAGCTTGACGCGGCGCTGGCCTGGCAGGTATTGCCAGACGCGGCGGCCCTGCACCACCGGGTTGACCGCATCGATGGCCAGCAGCGCTTCACCGGCGCGGCGCGCCGGTGCCGAGTACGACACCTTGGTGCGGAAGAACACGTCGGCCTGCTTGGCAGCTTCGGTGCGCTTTGGATCGGTCAGCGGGAAGTCGGTGACGATTTCACCGGTCGAGGCCAGGGTTGGCACACCACTCGAGTCGACGTTCCACGAATCGTACTTGGTCGTGTAGGCGTGGCCCTGGTAGCGCAGCAAATGGTTCCACATCACTTCGAAACCGGTTTTCGGAATCGGAAAAGGCACGCCGGCCAGCGCGCCTTCGAGGCCCGGGCCGCCGTCGGCGGTGCGGGTGGTGGTGGCGTTTTTGGCGGTATTGTCGAGCAGCGCTTTCGGGAACACGACCGGGCGATGGCTCGGATAGACGTCGACGCGGTAGGTGGCAAAGCGCTTGAGCAGTTCACGCGTGCCGGCGGTGAGCTTGTCTTCCATGCCCGCCATGTTCTTGCCGGTGATGACCAGGCGTGGCTTGTCGGCCGCGTAGGGATCGGGCCGCACGCCGCTGCCCTTGACGAAAGACGCTGGCGCCGTCGTCAGGCCGCCGGTGTACTCGGGAATGGTGCCGTCCTTGTTGCCGGCCTTTTCAGCGCCGACCGCGGTCAAGGTGGTGCCCAGCTGCCTGGCTTCGTCGGGCGAGACGGCCGCCGCGCTGCTGCCGGCGGCAAGCAGGGCCGCCGCCAGGAGGGTCAATTTCAAAGTCATTTTCAGGTCTCCTTGTATTTTTAGAATGTCGTCTTGAACGTCACAGCCAGGAAGCCGCGGTCCTTGAGCAGCGAGGACACGCCGGCGTTGGACGAGATGGCACCGGTGGC
The DNA here is from genome assembly GCA_040390345.1 of Pseudomonadota bacterium. Lineage (GTDB taxonomy): Bacteria > Pseudomonadota > Gammaproteobacteria > Burkholderiales > Burkholderiaceae_D > Telluria_A. The sequence continues at coordinate 51,021 of JAZJYP010000085.1, forward strand.
GTCGGTGGCAAAGGGGCCGAAGAAATCGACATATTTGATGTCGAACTTGTACTTCTGGCGCACGTCGAAGGACAGGCCGGCCGCGTAGTTGCCGGCGTGGCGGTTACCGCCCACCAGCACGCCCGAGTTGCCCGACAAGCCAACGCTGTACGACAGCGGTGCCGACATGTCCACGCCCGGGAAGACCTGGAACCAGGTTGGCGTGGCGTTCAGGGCCAGGCCGTAATAGTCGCGCGTGACCTTGTCGATGCCGGTGTAGCTGTCGCGGCCCTTGTAGAAGGCGGCGCCAGTGGTGACGCCGTTGATGCGGTTGAAGGTCAGTTCGGCGATCCAGCTGGCCATGTCGAACAGCGGCGTCTTGGCGACGGCGCCGAACAGGTTGGCCACGGCGTGGATGGTGTCGCCGCGCGCACCACTCACGTCGCCCGCCTGAGGCAAGGCCGACGGCGTGACGATCAGGGCGCCCTTGAGCGTGGTGTTCAGGCTCGCTACCAGGGCCGGATTGGTCCCGGCCGGCATCAGCAATGCCGGGGTGCTGAGCAGCGGCATATTGCGGCGATAGCTCAGGTCAGCGCCGAAGGACACGCCGGCAATGCTCTTGGACAGGGACATGCCGATGATGTCGATATCCTTCGCATATTCGAGCTGGTAGCTGCTGGTGCCGCCCAGGGTGCTTGGGTAGAACAGGCAGTTGGTGCCAGCCATGGCAGCGCCGGGAATGGCGGCCGTGCAGGTGGCGCTGCCGACGGCCAGCGCGGTCTGGCCACTGGCCGTCTTGGCGGCGGCATCCGCGGCGGCCTGGGTGCCACCGGCGGCGAGCACCGCAGCGGCGGCTTTCTGGGCGGCGCCAGCAACGAGCGGGCTGGCCTGGCCGAACAGCGCGGCCGGCAAGCCGGCCAGGCGCATGTTCGACTGCGGCAGGATGTCGCTGGTGCGGCGGTAGAACAGGCCGACCGTGCCGTCGAGCCATTCCGGGCTCCAGCGCGCGGCCACGCCGAAGTCGCCCTGCTTGCGTGGGGTGCTGTCGGCCTGGCGGCGCGCAGCTGGCAAGCCGAGGGCGGACAGGTTGAAGGTTTCGGCACCCTGGAAGCCATAGTCGAAGAAGCCGAGGAAGGAACCGGCTTCGGGCAGGCGCGCGGCCTTCCAGTCGAAGAAGTACTGGGCCGCGAGCGAGAACGTCGGCGTCGGCGAGAACTGGGCCGAGATGGCCTGGCGCGGCAGGAACAGCTCTTTCGATTCGCTGCCCGGCACCGAATAGCCCTTGATCAGGTCGACCGAACCCTGGCCGTAGTTGACGCCATGGATAGGCGTGAGCAGGCTCTCGCCCCAATACACGGTGTGCTGGCCCAGCTTGACGTTGACGGGCATGTCGGCGATGTTAAAGCTGGCGAACACGAAGGCATCGAGCACTTCGCCACTGGTGCCCTTGTGGTAGCGGCTCGCATACTTGGACAGGCCAACGGCCGGCACGCCGTTTTCCAGGTGGTTGGAGCTGGCCGGATTGGTGTTATCGAGCGTGCTGTAGGCGGCGTCGCTCCAGGCGGCACCGGAGACGCGCAGGCCGAAGGACTTGTCATAGACGAGGTCGAATTCACTGAGCAAATCGAGGCGGTTCGACACGGTGCCCTTGTTGAAATTGCGGTCGCCGTCGTCGAAGTTGACCGACTTGAGGATGTTCGCGTTCTGGCTCGAGATCCGGTAGGCGTAGTTGTACTTGACCGTATTGTCAAAGCGGACCACCAGGTCCGGATTGCCAGTGTCGATCTCGCCCGCGTGGGCGGCGCCCAGGGCACACAGTGCTGCGGCCACCGCAATGGCGCGCGGGGCCATTGCTGGCCAGGGATTTGCTCTTTTCATACTTCGGGGTCTCCTCCTGTTGGATTTTTATTGGACTACGCTTGCACGGGTGCGGGCGGTTCGACGACGGCGTCGAACAGCTCGGCGAAGGGGAGTCGGGCCGCGCTGCCGAAGCGCGCGTCGCCCTCGCCGACGAAGGCAGCGTGCAGGCTCTCCCAGTCGGCGTCTTGTAAATGGCGCTGGGCGGCGGGCAGGATGACGCCCTCTTCGCGCCCCAGGTGGTCCCACAGGAAGTGCGCATAGCCGGCCAGCGCGGCGTCGAGCGCCTCGACGCTGCCGTGATCGGCCAGCTTGGCCAGCTCCGCCAGCAGCAGGCGGTCGCGCTGGTGCTGGCGCGCCAGTTCGTCCAGGTCGGCCAGGACAAAGGGGGAGCGCGTGCGCAGCATGGGGAACAGGTAATCGTCTTCCTTCGGGTGGTGCTGCTGCGCCGCGAAGCTGTGCAGGTATTGCACCATCGCGGCGATGCGCTTGCGGTCGAGAACTACGCCTCTCTTCACGTCCTGCACGTGCGCCATCCCGGCGCGCAGCACCTGCGACAGGGCGCGGTGCTCGGCGCGGATCACCGCCACGGTGCGCGTGGCCAGCGCGCGCGCGTTCGCTGCCGTCACCAGCAGCGGTACGGGCGCGTGGGCCAGCAGGTCGCAGGTGAAGGCGCTGGCGCCGTCGTTGGCCAGGAAGAGCACATCGCAGCCAGCGCTGCGCAGCGCCGCCAGCACCGCCTGGACCGGATCGTCGTCGACCACCAGCTCGACGTCGCAAGCGACGCCCTGGGCGCGTGCAGCCGAGGCGCCGCGTGCCAGCAGGGCATGGCCTTCGCAGGCGGCGCTGCTGCCGCCATCGCTGGCACGCACATGCAGGAAGTGCAGGCGCGCGCCCATCGACTGGGCATACGCGACCGCCTGGCCGACGGCCTCGCCCGATGCGTCGCTGCCGTCGATCGGCACCAGCAGGTAGCGGTACATGGACTTCCTCTCACAATAGGGGGTGGCAATGCAAACCATGCTATGCGGCGCGGCCAGCCACGCCCCCACCCTGCAAGAGGGGGGCCGCCCCCCCGCCTGCGGCCAAGGGGGGCGCTATAATGGTCCCAGACCCAGCACAGGAACGACGCATGAGCGAGCCAGCGGAGAGTAGCGGCGGCACCACGGAATTCATCCTCAAGACCACCGCCGCGCGCGCGCCGCGCAATCCGCTTGTCCGCGCACGCCTGCTGTTGAACGAGGCGCAGCTGGCCGGCTGCCCCGTGCTGGCGGTGCAGGCGTCCGCCGGATTTGGCAAAACGGCCCTGCTGGCGCAATGGCGCCGCGAAGCCCTGGGCAGCGGTGCCGCCGTGGCCTGGCTCAGTACTGACGAGGGCGACGATCCGGCGCGCCTGGTGCGCGCCCTGGTGATGGCCGTACGTGGCGGCTGCGCGCGCCCGGGCTTTGGCCGCGTGCTGTTCGACGGCGCCACTCCCAGCGCCTCCCACATCGACGCCATCACGGCCTGGCTCGCTGAAGTGGCCAGCTCCGCCCTCGACCTGGTGCTGGTGGTCGACGATGCCGAGCGCCTGCCCGCGGCCAGCCGCCAGCTATTGAACTACCTGCTGCACAACACGCCCTCCAATTTGCGCGTCATCGTCGCCGCCCGTGGCGGCCTCGATGAACTGGTCGATGACCTGCTCGCCTATGGCCAGTGCGTCAGCGTGGGCGCCGAGCTGCTGCGCTTCTCGCACGCCGAAACGCGCCAGCTGGTCGAGGCGCGCCTGGGCCAGCAGGTCGATGCCGACAATATCGCGCGCCTGCACGAACTGACCGAGGGCTGGCCGCTCGGCCTGCAGCTGGCGCTCGCCGCGCTCGAGCGCGCGGGCGACACGCGCGGCGTGCTGGCCGGGCTGCAGCGCGGCACCGGCGACGTGCATGCACGCCTGCTGGGCGAACTGGTGGCCGGCCTCGATAGCGCCGACCAGGACTTCCTGGACTGCGTCAGCGCCACCGACAACCTGCACCCGGAACTGTGCGCCGCCATGACTGCCGACGCCGAAGCGCCGGCGCGCCTGGCGCGCCTGATGCGCGACACGCCCCTGTTTATCGGCGCCGAAGGATCGAACTGGTGCCGCCTGCATACGCTGGCGCGCGACAGCCTGCGCGCGCGCTTTGCCGCCTTCCCGCCTGCACGGCGCAGCGAGGTGCTGGCGCGCGCCGCCGAATGGCTGGCCGCGCACGGCATCAAGGAAGAAGCTGCGCGCCACGCGCATGCGGCCGGCCTGGACACCCTCGCCTACAACCTGGCCGAGCAATGCCTGCTCGACGCGGTGCGCCAGGGCCAGCTCGGCGCCCTCGAACGCTGGCGCGACATCCTGCCCGAAGCCGAACTGGCACGCCGCCCGCGCCTGCGCCTGGCCGCCGCCTGGTCAATGGCCCTGTCGGAGCACCACCGGCAAGCCGAGAGCCAGGTCGCCGCCATCCTCGCCACTGCCGGCGACGAGCCGCTGCTGCGCTACGAATGTGCGTTGATCGTCTGCGCCGCCGCGGTCTATGCCGACGAAGTCGACCGCTTCGTGGCCCTGTTCCAGCCCTGGGCCGAACAGCCACCGCCAACCACCGACCCGTGGCTGCTGCAGGCCCATGCGAACCGCCTGGCGGCACGCGCCCTGCTGCAAGGCGACCCGGCGCTGGCGCGGCGCGTGCAGCAACGCGCGCAGCATCCCGCCACCGCGCGCGACCATGGCTACGTGATGCGCTGGGGCGAACTGGTGGTTGGCCAAAGCTATCTATGGGAAGGCCAGGTGCGCCTGGCCGAAGAGGTGCTGCGCCCGGCGTTGTCCAGCGCGGAAACGGAGCTGGGGCGCCGCCATCCCTTGTCGGCGATGATCGCCGCCCTGCTGGCCGCCGCCGTCTACACGGCCGACCGGATCGACGAAGCGGCATCCCTGCTGGCCAACCGGCTCGATGTGCTGGAACGCTCCGGTACGCCCGACAGCCTGATGGTGGCCTACCGGACGGCGGCGCGCATCGCCAGCGCCCAGGGCATGGAACACCGCGCACTGGACCTGCTCGAGGCGCTGCAAGCCATTGGCACGGCGCGCGCCCTGCCGCGCCTGGCCGTGGTGGCGCTGTCCGAGCAGGTGCGCCTGCATGCGGCGCGCTTCCGTGCCGAGACCTGCGGCGCCCTGCTCGAACGCATCGACCAGCTGGTGGCCGATGCCACGCCGGCGGCCGGCCCCCTGATGCAGCAATCGCTGTCGTTCACGCGCAACCTGGCGCGCGCTTACGGCGCCATGGCCAGCCAGGACTGGGAAGGCGCGCTGGTGCAGCTGGAACTGGCCGCGCCGGGCGCCAGCGCACTGCGCCTGGGCCGCGTTGCCGTCGAAATCCTGTCGCTGCGCGCATTGGCGCTGGACCAGCTCGGGCGCCCTGGCTTGCCGCTGCTGCGCGAAGCGATGACCCTGGCCCACGCCTACCAGCTGGCGCGCACCGTGGGCGACGCCCACCCGCTGCTGGCCGACTGGTGCCGGCGCCTGGCCGACGAAGGCCAGGCCGCGCACGAACTGGCGCGCGCCGTCGCACCGCGCCCGCAGCGCGCACCAATCCAGGGGGCGCCGCGCGTTTTGCCCAGCATGGTGCTCACGCCCAAGGAGCGCGAGGTACTGGAACTGTTGGCGCGCAACCTGTCCAACAAGGAGATTGGCGTGGCCATGTCGGTGGGGGAAGAGACCATCAAATGGCATTTGAAAAACCTGTTCGGCAAGCTTGACGCCGCCTCGCGCAAGCACGCGGTACGGCGCGCCCAGATCCTTGGCCTGCTCGAAGCGGGCTAACCATTACCCCCATGCGAAGGGGGGGCGCCAGCGACGCGCGCGCAGCACAATCGGCACACTTTCCCTTTTGCCGAGCCTCCCATGCCTGCATCGACATCCGCCCTGCCCTTCCCCTTGCTTGAACGCCTGTGCGCCGCTTTCGAACTGCAATGGCCTGGCCTGGTGGTGGCCGCCATCATCGCCGTCGCCGCAACGTTCCTGTCCGACCACTACGGCGCCTCGCCGATGTTGTTCGCCCTGCTGCTGGGGATGGCCGTGCACTTCCTCTCCGACGAGGGGCGCTGCATCCCCGGGCTGGCCACGGCGGCGAGCACGGTGCTGCGCGTGGGCGTGGCCCTGCTGGGCATGCGCATCACCTTCGGCCAGGTCAGCGCGCTGGGCGGCTTCACGGTAATGCTGGTGGTCGGCGCTGTGCTGCTGACAATCGCCTTCGGCCTGCTGGGCGCACGCCTGCTCGGTTTTCGCCACGAATTCGGCATGCTCTCGGGCGGCGCCGTGGCAATCTGCGGCGCCTCGGCGGCATTGGCGATCGCCGCCGCCCTGCCGCGCCATCCGCTGGCCGAACGCGCCACTGCCTTCACCGTCATTGGCGTGTCGCTGCTGTCGACGCTGGCCATGATTGTCTATCCCATCGTCGCCCACGCCCTCGGCCTGGACATGCACACGGCCGGCATCTTCCTCGGCGCGACCATCCACGACGTGGCCCAGGTGGTGGGCGCCGGCTACGGCATGTCGGTGGACACGGGCGACACGGCCACCGTCGTCAAGCTGCTGCGCGTGGCGATGCTTCTGCCCGTCATCTTCGGCATCTCGCTGGTGCTGCGCCTGCGCCAGGACGGCGACGGCGCGCGCGTGCCGATGCTGCCATGGTTTGCGCTGGCCTTCGCGCTGCTGGTGCTGGTCAATAGCACGCTGGCGGTACCGCATGGCGTGCAAAACGGCGCCGGCACGCTGGCGCGCTGGTGCCTGGTGATGGCCATTGCCGCCATCGGCGTGCGCACCAAGCTCAAGGAAATCGTCACTGTCGGCATCAAGCCCGTGCTGCTGATGGTGGCCGAGACGCTGTTCCTGGCGATGCTGGTATTGGGCGTACTGCTGCTGCGCGCCTAACGGAAGCTGCGCGAATAGCGGATCCCCAGCAGCAGGTCGCGCGCGGTGCCGGATTCCTGGCCCGGATTGCTGCGCAACATCAGCGCGCCGGACAGGCGCCCTTGCGGGCCGACTTTGCGCGAGTAGGTCAGTTCGAGGTCGCGCTCGACCGCCGTCGGGCTGAAGTTGAGGGCGCGCGTCGCGTAACTGAGCGAGCCGTCTTCGCGCTGCAAGATCGCGCCGGCCACATTGAAACCGTTTTGCGTCACGCGGGTGGGCATGGTCAGGGTCAGGCCCAGGCGGTCGCTCGGGTCGAACAGCTGGCGCGCCGACAGGCCGATGCTGTAGGAGACCGTGTTCACGGGCGCGAACTGGCCGGCCAGGCCTTCGGCATTGTTGTAGGGCGAGGTGCGGCCGGCCGAGGCCATGCCCACCAGCGACAGGCGTGGCGAGAGCGCGTAGCCAAGCGAGAACGAGGCGAAATTGGTGCGCGTGGGCGCCGTGACGGTCAGCGCGCCGCCCTGCAGGCTCCCCAGCAGCACGCCCTTCTCGCGCAGCACGCCCACGCTGGCGATGGCCACCAGCGCGCCCCAATGCTGTTCGAATTCGGCACTGAGCAGGCCGCGCCGCGCAAACGGCGTCAGGGTGGGCAGCACTTCGGCCCAGTCGCGCCCTTCGACCAGCACACCGAGGCGCAGGCGCGCGCCTTCCCATGCGGCGAAGCTCACACCGGCATGGCTGGCGTCGTGCACCATGGCGTAATACGGTGCGTTGAATTTGCCTTCGCCGTTAATGCCCGGGGGCGCCAGGCCCGTGGCCGTCAGGCCGAAGAAGTTGGCGCTCATCGAACCGGTACCGGCACCGAGCACCACGCCACCGCGCCCGGCTTGCTCGACGGCGAGGCGCCCGGGACTGACGTAGACCAGGCTGGCGCGGCCGGGCGCGCGCACCACCAGGCCGTCCTGCCGGTCCAGCGTGGCGAACAGCGCGCCTGCATTCGACAGCGGCACGCCGATGGCGCGCGCCTGGCGCGCCGGATCCTCGTCGAGCGCCCAGGCTGCGAGCGGACACAGGGCCAAACCGGCGGCAATGAGCGTTTTCATGACGGCACCTTCTTCCTCTCTTCAGCTTAGCAGTTATGTTCCACAAAGCAATAGAAACAGTACTCAGGCAATGGAGTAAACTGGTCGCCAGCTTTTCAACGGCGTCATTGAGGACAATATGCAAAGAGTGAGTTTTGAATTGAGCGGCGAGTTCGTCGAATTGAACCAGTTGCTCAAACTGGTGGGCCTGTGCGACAGCGGCGGCGCCGGCAAGGCGATGGTGGCCTCGGGCGCGGTGTCGGTCGACGGCAAGCGCGAGCTGCGCAAGACGGCCAAGATCCGCCACGGCCAGGTCGTCACGGTCGGCGATGTGCGCATCAGCGTGGCGGGCGGCGCCGTCGATGGTGCGTAATATTACTTGCGTTTGGGCAATAATCGGCTAAGCTGAAGACAGGCAAACGACACGGCAAAGGCTCAAGGTGGCGCCATGGACAGCAAGGACACTCCCCTCACCCAGGAATCCCTGATCGATGACCTGCGCCAGGTGATCGAGAATGCGGAATCACTGCTCCTCAACACTGGCGGCTTCCGCGGCCCGGCCTACGACGGCGCGCGCGAGCGCCTGGGCCAGGCCCTGACGGCGGCGAGCGAAGAACTGGCCCGCTTCGAAGACGTCCAGCTCGATCGCATGATGGCCGACACCGAAGCGGCCTGCCAGCAGCACCTTGAGACGAACGGCGAAGCGCGCATCTTGCGCGCTTTTGTTTAAGGACGTTTCGGTGCCAGCAGCGCGTCGAGCGACGCGCGCCCCGGGCCGAAGGCCACCAGCACCAGCAGCAGGATGCCCCAGTAGAAGTGGTCGTTGATCGCGGCCGGGCATTCGAAGGAAAACAGCTGCGGATACGACACCACCGCCATCAGGTTCACGAAGAACAGTCCCAGCGCCGCCGGGCGCGAGAGCAGGCCGACGAACAGCAAAATCGGCAAGGTCAGTTCCCCCGCCGCGCCCATCACGGCCGCCAGTTCGGGCGGCAGCAGCGGCACCTGGTATTCGTCGCGGAACAGCGACAGCGTCACGCCCCAGTCGCTCACCTTGGTCAGGCCGGCCTTGAAGAACTGCCAGCCCACCCACAGGCGCAAGGCCAGGCTGGCCAGCGAGCCACCCCATTGGGTCAGGAAATCGTCGAAGCGGAAGGTGGAGCGGTACAGCGCAAGTAGCGTTTTCATGTTGGCCTTGGATTATCCGTGGAGTCCATGCTTGGTCGGGGAGCTTGCGTGTTTCCTTACTGTGTTTGCAGATCGGCCAGCAAACCGAGCGCCAGCCATTGGCCAAGGTGGGTGCCGGCGTCGAAATCGTCGTCCAGTGCATAGGCCGCGTCGAACGCAGCGCCCATGGTAGCACCGCTGGCCAGGCACGCGAGGGCGGCGTGCGCGGCCGGCGCCAGCGGCACCAGTTCGGTCTTCCACAAAGGACGTGCAATGACCGCCAGGCTGGCCTGCTCCAGGTCCTCGGGGAAGGCGGGGCCGCCCGGCTGGTGCGCCTGCCAGAGCGTCACCGTGGCCCAGGGCGAGGCGTGCAGGCTGCACGCTGGCGCCAGCTTCACGCGCACCGCTTCAAATTCCCCGGGCGTCAGCGCGGCCAGGCGCGCCGCGTCGAAGGCTGGCGCGTCGGCGGCGTAATGGGCGCAGTGCAGCGCCCATTCCAGGCGCGCCATGTCGCCAAAGTAGGGATATTCGGCCACGTGTTCGAACGATGCGAGGAATGTGGCAAAGCCGGCGCCGAAGCGGTTCAGGTCATTGTCCTGCGAAGGATTGGCCATGCCATAGGCGCGCGCCAGGGCGGCAAAGAATTCGTCGCCCACCAGGGCCTGCAGCACCGGGTAGGCCGCCGCCAGCGTCTTGCCCCATGTGGCGACCAGGTTGCCGCGATACAGGGCAAAGCGCTGCGCGTTGCCGGCGCCGCGGAACAGGGCCAGTGCGGCCTCCTGCTGCCGTTGGTCGAACAGGGCCTGGGCAAACAGGGCCTGGCCGGCGCCCAGTTCCGGCGCGGGCGCGGCGGTGCGCATGTCGCCGGCGGGTGCGTCGTGCGTGGCGCCCGCGTGCGCCCCGTACAGGACTTCGGCCTTGCGTGCTTCGCCAAGCAGCACGTCCAGCGCGGGAATATCGGTGTCCCACTCGATCAAGGTGGGCAGGCGGCCAAAGCGCGCCAGCGCCGCCTGGTACAGCGCCCAGACCGGAGCGGCGACGGTCGCACCGTGATGGTCGATGACGGCGATGTCGGTGCGCAGGTGGCCGGCCAGGTGGATCTCGCCGACCGTGCCGGGCGCAATGGCGGCAATGGCAGCGAGCGCGTCTTCGCCGTGGTTGCACTGGTTGACGTAGAGGTTGTTCACGTCGAGCAGCAAGGCGCAGCCGGTGCGGCGCGCCAGCGCGGCCATGAATTCGGCTTCGCTCATCGCGTCGTAGCAAAAGCGCACATAGCTCGAAACGTTTTCCAGCAAGATGGTGCGTTTCAGGGTCTCCTGCACGTGCTCGACGCGCTCGGCCAGCAGGTCGAGGGCGGCGCCGTTCAGGGCCAGGGGCAGCAAGTCGTTCAGGCTGCGGTCGGCACTGGCGCCCCAGCACAGGTGTTCGGACACGAGGAAGGGTTCGGTGCGTTCAACGAGCGCACGCACCCGTTCGAGGTGGGCGTCGGAAAAGCCGCGCGCGGAACCCAGGCCCAGGCCCACGCCATGCAGGGACAGCGGATAGTCCTGGCGCAGCTGCTGCAGCACGTGCCAGTCCCAGCCCGACTGGCCCAGGTAATTCTCGGTATGCACTTCCAGCCAGCCGACACGCGGCCGGCGGGCCAGGAAGTCGCGGTAATGCGGGGCCCGCAAGCCAACGCCGACACCGTGCTGCGCGTTCGGCATGGCCGCCAGCCCGTCGGATTACTTGGCTGCGGCGGTTTTGCCGCCAGCCTTTTCGCAGGTGCCCTTGGCGACGTATTTCCATTCGCTGCCATTGTTGTCCGTCTTGGACTGGCCGGCGCAGGAATGGGAACCGCTGGCGGTGGCGCAGTCGTTCTGGCCGGCCTTGGCGATGCCGAAGCATTTTTCCTTTTCCACTTTGGCAGCGGCGGACGAAGCAGGATCGGCGGCGGCAGCCATGCCGCAGGCGG
>JAZJYP010000085.1:61982-64825 GCA_040390345.1 Pseudomonadota bacterium
CTTGGGGGGGGGGGTAAAAACAGCTAACGACGACTAGTCGCACAGGCCGCGCGAATCCTTACACGGCATGCGCGATTGTAAAAGAAAAAACCCGGCGCCTCACAAAGGTCGCCGGGTTTTTTCCGATATCAGGTCGCTCAAGCAGCTGGCGCGGATTTCTTCGCGTGGGCTTTCTTGTGCGCTGCCTTCTTGTGCTTGGCTTTGTGGGCCGCTTTCTTGTGCGCTGGGGCGGCAGCGGCTGGCGCTTCCGGAGCAGCTGCAGGGGCTGGGGCTTGGGCGAATGCGGTGCCCATCGCGAACGTGGCGGCGACGAGAGCGGCGATCAGTTTGTTCATGTTGCTTCCTTTGAGGTTGTCCGTAAAATGCAATTACGTGTTCCCTTAACGCGGCTGGGAACGCTTGTGTTGACGCAAAATCGGGATTTTCGGCAAAAAAAGCTCGGGTCAAACGACGAAACCCGGCCGCCGTGCCGGGCCGGCACGGGCTGGAAAAGCGGCCGCTCAGGCGGTCGTATTGACGCTGTTACCCAAGTGGGGTGGCAAGTTCTGCGGCTGCGGCACGGCCTTGAGCGCATCGATCAGCTGGGTGGCCGACGAACTCTCGATCTGCTGCGCGCGTTTCAGGATAGCAATATCGACTTCCTGCTTGGTCCCGGTTTCCGCAATGCTTGTTGATAGCTTGGCAATTCCCGCTACATCCATGATGATCTCCGCAATCCTGCCTATCCCCTGTTTACGTCGCCTCCTGAGAATACTTTAGCCCAGGTCTGGAAAAAATCGCGCGCACAGCCAGGCCAGCACGGCGGCCTGCTCATTCAGGTCCAGCCAGGCCAGTGTTGCAGGGGCGTCCGCCGGTCGCGCCACATCCGAGGCCACGGCCACGATATGCGGGTCGTCGCGGTACAGGGGCGGCTGGCCCAGCGATGGGCGGTGCACTTCCAGCTTAGGCAGCGGGTCCCATTTATAGCCTTCGACCAGGGTCAGGTCGGCCGCGCCCAGGCGCGCCAGCAGCTCGGATAGCGCCGGTTCGGGCGCGCCGCGCAGCTCTTCGACGATGGCGTTGCGAAAGGGGGAAGCGAGCAGCACCTGGGCTGCGCCGGCCTGGCGCAGGCGCGCGCTGTCCTTGTGCGACGGCTCGAGCACGATATCGTGGTGGCTGTGCTTGACGACGTTGATGCGCAGGCCGCGCGCCGCCAGTTGCCCGACCAGGTAAGTGAGCAGGGTCGTCTTGCCACTGCCCGACCAGCCCACCACTGCCAACAGCTTTTGCATGTCCCACCTTCGTTGCGATCACCGGGGACATTATATCGGCACGCGTGGGCACATGTGCCCACGCGGTCAACGGCGGCGGCGCAGCGCCACCCCCATCAACAGCAGACCGGACAACAGCATGCCCAGCTGCTGCGGTTCCGGCACCGAAGCGATCGACTGTGGCACCAGTGTCGCTCCTGCGTGGGCCAGGTCGGCATCGGTGACGCCGAAGACGAAGAACTTGTTGTCGCCAGCGGCGGCCGTGAAGTCGTTGTCATTGGCCAGCCACAGGGTATGGGTGACGGTGCCGCCAACCGTGATGTCCTGGCCAAACGCCAGCCCTTCCATCTTGGCCGGAATGGTCGAGGCCGTGAAGCCGTGCGCCAGCAGTGCCGGCACCACGTCGAGGAACAGCGTCTTGCCCAGGACAGGCGTGGCGGCGCCGATGCTGGCCAGGTCCTTGATGTCGGCCGCGCCGGCCAGGTCGATCATGAACAGCTGCTTGACGACGGCCTTGCTGCCATCGCCGAGGCCTTTGCCATCACGCTCGTCAACCAGGAACTGGTGGTCGTTCAGGGCCACGATTTCACTCACACCCGAACCGGTGGTGAGCTTGTAGGCGTATTCGTGGGTCGCGCCCGAGGCTACGTCGACGGTGACGATGCGCAGCATGTTCTTGCCGTCCTGGATCAGGTTGGCCTGCATGATGCCCACCAGGGTCTTGCCGTCCGGGCTGATGGCCAGGCCTTCCATGCCCTTGTTGGCCACGCGCCCGCTGGTATTGCCCGCGATTTCGGTATCGCCCTTGCCGCTCAGGGTGCCCACGGCCAGGTTGGCCGGCAAGGCGTAGCTGCGCAGGCGCTGGCCGCTGGCGCGGTCGAACTGGTAGACGTAGGGACCGTATTCATCGGACACGAACACGCTCTTGCCGTCGGCCGAGACCCGTACGCCTTCCGGGTCGAGGCGCGCATTGTTCGGGTTCATGCTCGGCACGCTGGCATTGAAATTGTCCGAACGGCCGCTGAAGTAGTAGTGGCCGGCGCCATTCAGGGACGGGACGGCCGGGCCGTAGGTGAGCGGCGTGTTCGACGACAGCAGCGTCGTATTGGTCAGCGTGGGCGTGACGGCAAATGGCAGCGCGCTGCCCGGTGCGCTGGCCGAAATGGCCATCGAGATGGACTGGAAGCGCGGAATGTACGAGGTCGTATCGTCGATGGCGCCATTCCAGGCGCTGGCGTTGGGGCCGCGGTCCGGCGTGGCGATGAACATGCCATTGCCGGCATAGGCCAGGCCCGAACCGATCCCGCCGAGCAGGTTGCCGGCCACGCCGTTTTCCAGCAGGCCGGCGGTGGCGCTGGACTTGTCTGCGCCCATGGCCAAGGTGCCGATGGCGATCAGGTCGACGGCAGCCGCGCTGCCGCTGGCGAAGGCGCCGGCAAGCGCGAGCGCGATGAGTTTTTTGTGGGCGTGCATGACAGCTCCTGTGCGTTTTTGGATGCACAGGAAGTTATCAGTTCAACATGACAGTGCGATGACAGGCGCTAGGAGTCTGCGCGGCAGACAGAATTTGAACGAGCCAAGCTGACTTGCCAG
>JAZJYP010000086.1:0-346 GCA_040390345.1 Pseudomonadota bacterium
TCCAACCCATGTCGATGCCGAATTCGCGCGCCTGTTCCACGGCGTGACGGCGCACGGCATGTGGGGCGCGATGCTGATCTCGACCCTGCTGGGCACGCAGCTGCCGGGACCCGGCACGGTGTATGTCGAGCAGACCTTGCGCTTCCTGCTGCCGGTGCGCGCCGGCGACACGCTCAGTGTCAGCGCCACCGTGCTGGCCAAGGATGCGGCCACGGCGCGCGTCACGCTGGCCTGCGAAGTACGGAACCAGAAGGGCGAGGCCGTCCTGTGCGGCACTGCCCTCGTGCTGGCGCCGCGCCAGCGCATCCGGCGCGCCGCCCAGCACCTGCCGCAGTGGCGCCAGTTC
>JAZJYP010000086.1:356-4258 GCA_040390345.1 Pseudomonadota bacterium
ACCTCGCTGCTGACGCGCACCACGCGCCGCATGGAGCTGACCGAGGAAGGGCAGTTGTTCCTGGACCGCGCGCGCGCCATCCTGGGCGCGATGGAAGAGGCCGAAGAGACCATCCGCATCCGCCGCCAGGACCTCGACGCCTTGCGCGCCAGTGTCAGCCACCTGCCAGCCGTCGCCTGCGCCGTGGTCCACCCCTGCGACCTCCCGTCGCTGCGCGGCGCCCTCGACGCGGCGCGCCTGGGCCTGATCGTGCCGACCCTGATCGGGCCGGAAGCGCGCCTGCGCGCCCTGGCCGAAGAGGGCGAACTCGATTTGCACGGTATCGCCATCGATTGCGTACCGCACAGTGTGGCGGCCGCCGAACGAGCCGCCACCCTCGCCGCCGACGGCGCCGTCGAGGCCATCATGAAGGGTAGTCTGCACACAGACGAATTGATGCACGCCGTGATCGCCAACCGCGCCCTGCGCACCAAGCGCCGCCTGTCGCACGTGTTCCGCTTCGATGTGCCGATGTATGACAAGCCTCTGCTGCTCACCGACGCCGCCCTGAACATCCATCCGTCGCTGGAAGAGAAGGCCGATATCGTGCAGAACGCCATCGTGCTGGCCCATGCGCTGGGCGATCCCTGCCCGAATGTCGCTATCCTGGCCGCTGTCGAGACGGTCAATATCAAGATGCAATCGACCATCGACGCCGCCGCCCTGTGCAAGATGGCCGACCGTGGCCAGATCACGGGCGCGCGGCTCGACGGCCCGCTGGCGTTTGACAATGCCGTGTCGATGGAAGCGGTGCGCATCAAGGGCATCCATTCCGACGTGGCAGGCAATGCCGACATCCTGGTCGTACCCGATCTCGAATCCGGGAATATGCTGGCCAAGCAGCTCGAATACCTGGCCGGCGCGACCACTTGCGGCGTGGTGCTGGGCGCGCGCGTGCCGATCGCCCTGACCAGCCGCGCCGACGGCGCCGACGCCCGCGTCGGTTCGGTCGTGCTGGCCCTGTTGATGGCCCACCACCACCGCCGGGAGCAGCCATGAGTAGCATGCAGCCCGCCGTGTTGGCCGTCAATGCCGGCTCGTCCTCGCTCAAGTTCGCCCTTTATCCGCTGGCCGGCGACACGGTCGCGCCGTCGCATCTGTCGGGCATGGTGGAAGGGCTCGAGCCGGGCGGCACGCCTTGCCTGCGCCTGCACGAGGAACAGGACGACAGCGTGCATGCCCTCGATGGCGGCGCCGACGGCTTTGCCTGCGCCCTCGAAGCGATCGACGCCGTGTTGCGCTACCACGCCGGTGACTACCAGGTGTGCGCGGTGGCGCACCGCATCGTGCACGGGGGCGAGCGTTATCGCCAGTCCATCGTGCTCGACGACGAAGCTCTCGGCTACCTGGGCAAGCTGGTGCCTCTCGCGCCCATGCACCTGCCGCATAACCTGGCCTGTGTCGAGGTGTTCCGCCGCACTTATCCGCTTTTGCCCCAGATGGCCTGCTTCGACACGGCCTTCCACGCCACCTTGTCCGAAGTCGAAACCATGTTTGCGCTGCCGGCGACGCTGCGCAGCGCCGGCATCCGGCGTTATGGCTTCCATGGCCTGTCCTACCGCTATGTGGTGCAGCGACTGGCCGCAGACCGGGCGCGCCCCGGCGCGCGCATGCTGGTCGCCCACCTGGGCAGCGGCGCCTCGGCCTGCGCCATCGTCGACGGACGCAGCGTCGCCACCACGATGGGTTTTTCTGCCCTCGACGGCCTGATGATGGGCACGCGCTGCGGCGCCCTCGATCCGGGCGTGCTGGTTCACCTGGTGCGTCAAGGCTGGACCCTGCCCGACCTCGAACACATGCTCTACCATGAGGCCGGCCTGCTTGGCGTCTCTGGGATCAGTGCCGACATGCGCACGCTGCGCGCGAGCGCCGAGCCGGCAGCGGCCCAGGCCATTGACTTGTTTACCCACCGCTTCGTGCGCGAGGTTGGCGGCCTGGTCGCCTGCATGGGAGGGCTCGACCTGCTCGCCTTCAGCGGCGGCATCGGCGAGCACGATGCCGAGCTGCGCCAGCAAAGCTGCGCCGCGCTGGCCCATCTGGGCGTGCAGCTCGATCCCGAGGCCAATGCGGCCGCGCGCGGCGACGCCGTGCTCCCTCTCCACGCCGCAGCCAGCGCGGTCGAAGTCTGGGTCGTGCCCACCGACGAAGCCTTTGTCGCTGCCTCCGATGCGGCGCGGCTGTTCGCCCACTAAGCGGGGAAATCCATGTTTCAGCAGCCTGTCGATTTGCAACGCATGGCGGACGCACCCGGGCCCGCCTGGCGCCGGCGAGGCGGCACCACTTTTCGGCCACCACTGGCATGACGAATTCTGTCCGACAGTAGCGGCCTTTATCCAGCAACACGATTGTTGAAAGCGAGGAAGAAAATGAAAGCATCGAACAAACTGAAAGTGTTCCTGGCCGCCGCCGCCCTGGGCGCGGCCAGCCTGCCAGTCTATGCCATGGATGCGGCCGCGGCCGAATCGCTGGCGCGCCAGAACGGCTGCCTGAAGTGCCACGGCATCGACAAGAAAAAGGATGGCCCGGCCTACAAGGAAGTGGCGGCCAAGTACAAGGGCAAGGCTGGCGCCGAAGCGCGCCTGACCACCCACATCACCTCCGGCGAAAAAGCCAAGTTCCCGGATGGCCACGAGGAAGACCACAAGATCATCAAGACCAAGGACAAGGCTGAAATCAGCAACCTGGTCCAGTGGATCTTGTCCCTATAAGACCAGGGCGCACGCACGCCCTGCGTCCGTGCGCCCGCAAGGTTTTTTAACGTTGTTCCCGGGAGAGAGAAAATGAAAATCTGGCATCGAGCCCTTACAATCATGGCTTGCCTGGGTGGCCTGGCCGGCATCGCGCCGGCCTACGCCGCCACGGACGCGCCCGCCGCCGCGGGCAAAGACCTGGTGCTCAAGGGCGATGCCCGCTGTACCCGGTGTCACGACGAGGCAGATTCGCCCAAGGTGCTGGCGGTGGGCAAGACGCGCCACGGCACCAACGCCGACGGTCGCGCACCGACCTGCACCAGCTGCCACGGCGAATCGGACAAGCACACGGCCAATGTGGCCGACGGCAAGGAGCGTCCGGGTCCGGACCGCACCTTCACCAAGGGCACGAAGACGGCCGTGACGGTACGCAATGACGCCTGCCTGGCCTGCCACCAGAAGGATGCCAAGCGTTCGCACTGGGAAGGCAGCATCCACCAGGCGCGCGACGTGGCCTGCACCAACTGCCACGAAGTGCACACGGCGCACGACAAGGTGCGCGACAAGAAGACCCAGCCGGAAGTGTGCTTCGCCTGCCACAAGGAGCAGCGCGCCCAAGTCAACCGTCCGTCGCATCACCCGATTGTCGAAGGCAAGATGAGCTGCTCGGACTGCCACAACCCGCACGGCTCGGTGGGACCGAAGCTGATGAAGAAGGACAGCGTCGTCGACACTTGCTACACCTGCCACATGGAAAAGCGCGGACCGTTCGTGCACAACCATGAGCCGGTCAACGAAGACTGCTCGAACTGCCACAACCCGCACGGCACCACGGCCGAAAACCTGCTCAAGGCACGTCCGCCATTCCTGTGCCAGCAATGCCATACGCCGCACGGCGGCTTCATTCCGCAAGTGCTGGGCGCCCAGGTGACGGCACCGACGGTCAATGGCGTGGGCAAGGGCACGACGAATATCACGCAGGGCCGCGCCTGCAACAACTGCCACACCCAGGTGCACGGTAGTAACAACCCGAGCACCAAGAGTCCCACCCCACAATTCATGCTGCGTTGAGAAAGGGGCAATCATGAAAACCGCTAACAATCTCACTCCGCTGCGCCGCACCGTGCTGGTGCTGGCGCTGGCGGCAGCGTTCGCCCCGGCCCATGCCGAGGA
>JAZJYP010000087.1:0-9180 GCA_040390345.1 Pseudomonadota bacterium
TTCATTTTACGTCTGATGGCACTGATGTCATCTTCGTCGTGATCATCTTCAGCGCGCCCGATGGCAACCGTACAATGATGAAGCCCACCGCCGCCGAGGTGTTCGACAAGGTGCTGCCAGCGACGGTGTCGGCGGCGATATAGCTGCCGGTGCAGGCATTGAGCGAATACACATTCGAGGTGCCGCCCACCGAACAGGCCGACGAAGACGACGGCGTATTCGTCACCACGTTCAGGCCGCCGCCCACCACTTTCGGGTCGAGGTTCATGCGCTCGCCCGGATTGAGGCTGAAGTCGAGGAACCAGCCGTCCTTGCCAGACAGGTCCACCGTGTTATTGGTCACCTTGAACGTATTGATATTGCTGGAGACGCCCAGCAGCGACAGGCTTTGCTGGACCATCGTCGGTCCGCGGATGTCCAGCGTCGCCCCCGTATCCTTGAGCATGTACAGGCTCTGGACCGAGGTGTCGGACGTATCGGGCACGTCCAGCAGGCGTCCGGTGCCATACAGGACGGTGCGCTGGGCATGGGCCACGCCGGCATCGGTTTCGAGGCACTGCGTCACTTCGGGACGCGTGGTGATCGGCTGGTTCACGCCGGCGTCGCCCATCTTCACCACCGGGACACTGACCCCGCTGGCATCGGTGAGGTCGAAGCGCCACATCTGGCCCTTGTTGTCGCCACCGTAGATATAGGTCGTCACCGGATCGGTGAAGGGGTTGTTGCTGATGGCGGTGATCTTGGCCAGGCCCGATGGCGTCGTCGTGTCACCCGAACCCGTGCCCACCTTCTTGAGGATGTGGCCATTCGCGACGTCGACGATGTACAGGTAGCCAGCGCCATTGCCACCACCAACGCCATCGACGCCGGCCACGTTGTTGTAGCCGGAGGTCAGGTAGACCACCCATTTGTTGTTCCATATGCCGAACTGCGGATTCGAAAAGGTCAGGCCGATATCGGCATCGTTGGCATCGGCGCACACGCTGGCGTCGGCGCACAATTCCCACAGCGCCACCGGTGCGCCGGGGTTGGTGACGTCGAGCGCATAGAAACCGCGCCCGCCGCCATTGAGGCCCGCCACCAGGATGGTCTTCCAGTTGCCGCCGATGACGACGTCTCCCAGTTCGGGGGACCCGTCGGTGGTGAACTGGTGGTTGGTGCCGTAAGTGGTGCTGGCCTGGTTGAACAACTTCTTCATCGTGATGCGCGGCGCATAGGCCCACATCTCTTCACCGGTGCTGGCATTGAAAGCGTGCAGCATGCCGTCATTGGCCGCCGTGAACACGCTCGCCTGGCGCCCAGTGGTGCCGGCCTTGAAATCGGCGTAACCGGAGGTATTGAAGGACTTGCGCGAATCGCGCAGGAACGCCGGCTTGGACGAGGCGATATCGCCCAGCACGATCGGGATCGGACCGGCGGCGCCGGCTGGCGTGTTCGATGTCAGCGTGTAGGCGCGGAAGATGGCATCGTCGGAATATTGCTGCTGGCCGCGCAGCCAGTTCACCAGGTTATTGCCGCTGTTGACAATGGCCTTGTCGGGCGCCGACAGCAAGGTGCACTGCGACATCGACGTGCATTTATTGTCGAACCAGGCCCTTTCAGACGCCGTCATGAGTGAATAGTCGAAACTTTTCAAGCTGTGCGCAGCGGTATCGAGCATGTAGATCGCGCGCGTATCGCTCGACGCGGCCACCTTCATGCCGACCTTGTCCGAACTGTTCCACACCGACGACGTCCCGACCACGCCACTGGTGATGTCGATCTTCTTGTCCGACAGTTCGCCATACCATTTCACGGTGGTGAAGGTGTCGGAGAAGATGTCGTTGTCCTGCTGCGAAATATTCGGCGTCGACGTTGCCGCGGCTGCGGCCGCGCCGAGGCGCACCGACATATTGGCAATGGCCGCCTGCAGGCCGTCCACCACTTCCTGTGGCGCGCTGGCGCTGAAATATTTGCCGTGGCCATTGACGGCGGCATGCCACATATCGTCGACGCGTTCCTGCACGGTGCTGCCGGCATTGGCCACATCCGGATCGGGCCACACATAGGCGCCGTTCGAATTCCACGGGCAGCCGCTCGAGGCCTGGGTGATCAGGTTGTAGAAGTCGCCCCCCACGCGCGGCGCCGTGTCGTAGTTCGGCTCGTAGGTCATCACGCCGTCCATGCCCAGGCCCAGCGTGTACATATTCACGTGCAGGTGGGTGTTCTCGCCGCCGGCGGCCGGCACCTGGCCCGGACGGGTCATGTCCGGTTCGAGCGTGGGACGCAGCGAAACGGTGCCGGTGTTGGAGCCGCCGTTGTACCAGTACAGGGCCACGTCGGCCAGCGAGGCCTGGGCCTGGGTGCGCCCGTCGACGCAGCCGCGCGCAAAGGTGCAGAAGCGCCCCGCATTTTCCACATTGTCGTTATTGACCACACTGGGTGCCGTGCTGCCGTTCCAGTAGCCATCCGTGACAAGGATCTCGAAGTTCTGCTGGCAGGGATACTGGATCACTTCCTGTCCCGCGGGGTAATTGTAGGGCGCGATATTGGCAAACATGCGCCCCACCGCTTCCATCGCTGCGCGGTTCGGGGTCGAACCACTGGTCGTGGCGGCGTACAGCACGCTGTACCAGTTGGTGCGCTGGGTGCCCGTGAAGTCACCCGGCTTGAGGTCGATGGTGCCGTTCAGTGCGCCGGCATTGGATAGCTTGACGTAGCCCACGCGGTAGTTCGAATTCAAGGGCGCGAAGGCGATACCGACCGCGCTCTTCATCATCTGCATGCGCGTCTTGTAGTAGGCATACCAGTTGGCGACATTGGTCATTTCTTCGGCATAGGTGCAAGTACTGCCGGCGCAATCGCTGCGGTCCGCCCCTTTCGGATAGGAAGTGGTCGCGGGCACGATGTCGACGCGGCGAAAACTGCTCGGTGCCGACGAACCGCCTGACAGCGCCACCGTTGTCGTCGGAATGCCTTCGACCACGGCCGCTTGCGCCGCGACATAGCCGGCGCCGGCGCTGAAGCCGAAACCGACCGTGCCCATCGACGTCAAGGCACCGACACTTGGCGTATCGGAATTGCCGTTGATGGTGGTGTTGACCAGGCACAGCTTGCTGGTATTGCCGCCCAGGGCCTGGCAGGCCGGCGTGACGTTACTGCCTGCCGCATAAGCCTTGATCGTGCCACCGGCACCGATGGCCGAGATGATGGCACTGGTGACCTGGGACGAGGACCGGTTGGTGCCAGGCGTGATGTTCGTCGCCAGCGTGCTGCCACCCCAGTTGATGCTGGCGATCTTCGGCGTACCGCTGTTGGCGGTGGTGCCGGCGACGCTAATGACGGCCGTCGGCGAGACGCGCGCTACGGCCGCTTGGGTCGTGACGGCCGGCGCATTGACGGTGATGCCCCAGCCGGCGCGCGTGCTGTCGCTCACGACCATGCAATTGGCCAGCGACTTGGTGCCGCTGCAGACGACGCCAATGACGGCCACCACATTGTCGGCCCCCAGGGTAATGCCGAAGCTCGAACAGGGCGCGACGGTCGGCTGGCCGATCGGCGTGCGCACGCAGGCCCAGTACTGGTTGGAAAGGCCGGTCCTGGCGATGATCGAGGCAGCCATCGCGCTGGCCAGGGTTTGCTGCTTGAGCAAGGTATCGGTGCCCGTTGGTGCGCTCACGGTGCCGTTGGTGATGGTGCGCTGCGTGCCGGGATCGGGAATGGTCACGCTGGTGACCGTCATCGCGGTGTTGTTCGAGGCCGTC
This sequence comes from Pseudomonadota bacterium, assembly GCA_040390345.1. Classification (GTDB taxonomy): domain Bacteria; phylum Pseudomonadota; class Gammaproteobacteria; order Burkholderiales; family Burkholderiaceae_D; genus Telluria_A. The sequence goes on from JAZJYP010000087.1 coordinate 3,744, forward strand.
GCCGTGATGGCGATGGTGCCGTAGGAAGCCACCGCGCCCGTCGCCGAAGAATAGCGCGGATAGATGTAGCTGCCCACGCGCTTGCCCTGGCAGTTGATCAGCAAGGTGCTGTTACACCAGCGCACCTTGGCCGGCACCGGATAGCCCGATGGCGCGGCCGCACCGGCCGCCACCGACTGGCATACCGTCATCGTGTCGTCGGTGCAGAATTCGGCCACGGCGATCGTGTAGTAATACGGGTTGGCCGTGAACTGCGTGGCACTCGTATAGGTATTGTCAGGATAGCTATAGGTGGTGGTGTTGAACCGGCAGTCCGAGGTATTGTTCGGGTCGCACCATTTCAGGTCCGGGAAGCCCGTCAACAGGTTGGTGCTGGTGATGACGTTGCCATACAGGTCCATCTTCTTCGAGTTGAAGCCGTCGCCGGTGACGACGGTCCAGCCACCGGTGTTGGCGCTGGTGAGCGAATTGTAATAGCTGCCGTCGGCCTTGATCGGCGGCCGGTAGGTGATGGCCGGGTTGTAGTACTGCTTGTTGAAGTCCGGGCTCATGAACGGTGGATGGCCGACATTGCAGGCCACCACGCCGGCGGCCAGGGTGGCCCTGCCGCGGCACAGGTTGTCGTTGATGAAATCGGGCGTGTAGGCCTGGTCCATCGAACCGGAGTTATCGAACAGCAGCATGAGGTTCGGCTTGACCGTGCCGGTGCCTGTGATATTGAGCAGCGGCACCTGGGCGATATTGGTCAGGCCGGCCCGGGCTGGCACGGCCAGGACCAGGGCCGCAGCGAGTGCCGCCAGGACGGCGCGGGGGAAGGTGATGTTCATGCTCACTCCAATCTATGCTGCTGGTCGGGCCAGGGATCAGGCACCGATCATGACCACGGCCTGGTTGATGACGTTGCCGCCGCGGGGACCGGCGATGCGCGAGGTCACCACGTAGTGCACCTGTGGTACGCCGGCCAGTTGCGAGGCATCCGAGGCCAGGCTGTCGCCCAGCGCCACGGTATTGTTCAGGGTCGAGGTGTTGGCCGCCGTCTGCATGCAGTTATTCGGCGGCGGGCCGATCAGGTCGTAGGCGCCACTGTAGCGGCACATCCGGTGGATCACATATTCGATGTGGTTGCCGGCGGCGTCGACGATGGTCTTCGAGCCGTTCCAGAAGGCCGGGGTGTGCACCGTCTGGGTGGTGTTCATGGTCGAGACATAGCCGTCGCCGGCGCTGTCGGCATTCAACAGCAGCTTGTTGTTGCGCGCCGTCGTGTCGAGCCAGCCGAAGGCCGTCAGCAAGCCCAGGTCGGCCGACTTGGACAGTGCCGCTTCATAGGCCATATTGCCGGTCGCGAGCGCCGTCGAGGTGCTCGACTTGAGCAGGTAGACGCTCGAGACGAGCATGATGACGAGCATGATCAGCATGATGGGCAAGGCCAGGCCGGCCTGGCCGGTCAGACGAAGGCGCTTCATGATGTCGGCCTCCAGCCCGCATTGCGCAGCGGGACGATGGTTTCGAACACGCGGTAGCGGTAGCAGTGCCAGTCGACGCTGTCGCCGGCCACGGCCACGCTGACGGTGATGGGCACGGCCGTCACGCCGGCCGGCTCGGCGCTGCCGAACACCACCGGCTGCGCGGTGGTGGCCGAACACAGGCCCGAGCCATTCGGTTTTTCCGGTGCGCGCGAACGCGCCACCACGGCGATGCGCACGGCGGCGATGCGTTCGAAGTCGCCGGCCCCGGCCGCGGTCAGGTCGCCGTCGGCGTCGATCATGGTATTCGACCAGACCGACACCTGCATGCCGCTGGTGGGCGTGAAGGCGGCGCCGACACGCGTGTCGAGGCCATACTGGGCCTTGATCGAGACGATATTGTCGACCACCGTGATGGGCGTGGGCGCGGAGCCGGCCAGGTCGGTCGCCGACAGGCGCAGGTAGCCGCTCAGCACCGACCAGGTGTGGAAGGACAAGGTCGTCGCCGGCCCCAGGTTGAACAGGCGCGCCAGGTTGCTGCCGAACGGCAGGCCCAGACTGCCGCTGTTGAAGCGGTTGACCCCGCCCGCGGCGAAGGTGAGCTGCTGGGTCGCGCCGCTGACGAAGTTGCTGATCATGGAAAGCGAACACCTGGAGGCGCCGCGCGTTTCCGGCGCCACCACGAAGACGTCGCCGATGGCGAAGCCGTAGTTCGGGCGGTCCACTTCGAGCACGGTGCCGGCCACATAGTTATTGGTCAGGCGCAGCGTGCCGGTGCCGCTCATCGAGGTACCCGAATAGAAGGTGATCGTGTCCGGCGCGGCGCCGTTCGAGGTGATCAGCACGGGCGAAATCGGGCGCACCGTGGTGGCCACGACGCCGCTGCTGCGCACGACGGTGGGCATGACATAGCCGTTGCTGTCGGCAAAGACGGTGTCGCAGCCGACCAGCAGCGGATCGTTCAGGCCCCAGCCGGCCTGGGAGGCGTCGCCGTGCATCGAGAACAGGGCCAGCATGCCGTTCTGCATCGCGTCCGAGCCGCCCAGCGCGGATTGCTTGGACAGTTCGGCAGTGGCGATCATGCGGGTGGCGAAGACCAGGGCCAGCAAGCCGATCACGACCGAGACCATCAGCTCGACGATGGAAAAGCCCCCCATGCGCATCGTGGTAGTTGGCTCTCTCATGGCTAGGGCGCGAGGTAGGAAGTCACTTGGTGGGAATTGGCCACTTCGCCGGCCTTGCGGGTCCAGCTGATCGACGTGGTCACCGTCGTCATATTGGCCGCCGGCGTGACCGTGACGACGATCGTGGCGTCCGGGATGGCGCCGCGCGTATCGGCATACCAGCCGGCCAGGCTGGCCGAGGGCGTGGCCCCGGCGGCAAGCGCGTACTGGGCCAGGTTGCCGTAGTCATTGCTCATCAGGCCAAGCAGCTTGTCGGTGGCCATGGTCGCTTCGGCGCGCATGCTCGCGTCCGACAGGGCCGCAGCGGCGCGCGCCTGCAGGCCAAGCGTGCCGATCAGGCCGATGGCGAGCACCAGCACGGCCAGCAGCGACTCGAGCAGGGCGATGCCGGACTGGCGGCGGAAAAGGGGATTCATGGTGGGCAGCCTCGCGAATCGGTGATGGGCAGTGCGGGATCGCATTTGGAGGCCGCGCCGGCCAGGGTGACGACGACGGCGCTGGGGTGGATATCGTTGGCGTAGCCGACGGTCGGCTCGATCTGCAGGCTGCGCATGCGGCCGGCGAAATTGGTATCGACCCAGCCGAGCGAGGTGTAATAGATCGAATAGCTGTCGGCCGGTACCGGCGTCACGCGCAACACGCGGTCGTCGGGCAGGCTGGAGGCCGGGCGCTGGGCCGAGAGGTAGCCGGTGGCGCCTTCCGGGTCGCCCGGGGCAGCGCTGGTCGGGGTCGACCAGGCGCCGGACAGGTTCGAGCATGGCACGGCCGGCGTGGGGAAGCACAGGTCGACCTGCCAGTCGAGCTGGCCATTCTGTTCATTGGCCGTCAACACGATGCGGCTGACCGCATTGTGGCTGAGCGCTTGCTGGCGCGCATAGCGCAAGCCTTCGACGTAGAATTCGGAAGCCGATGCGGCCTTGGTGGCCAGCACCCAGTTCGACAGCAGCGGCAGGCCTACGGCCAGCAGCACGCCGAAGATGGCGATCGTCACGAGCAGTTCGAGCAGGCTGAAGCCGCGCTGGCGCGCCCGCGCCCCCATCAGATCGAACATTGCCCGCTCTTCCGGTCGACCCAGCAGGTGCCGTTCGTGCTCCAGCCCGCTGGCACGGCGGTGGTAGCGCGCGCACCGCTCTGGTTGATGGTGAAGACGAAACCGCCGGCCTGGCCGATGCCCGTCGCCGTGACCACGTAGGCCGAGGTGCTCGTGCCGGACACGGCGAAGCTGAAGTTGGCCGTATTGGCCGGTGCCGGCAGGCCGACGAAGCTGCGGTTGTTCGACCAGAACTGCTCGGCGGCAGGCGGCACGCCGGCCAGGCCGGTAAAGGCATCGGTCAGGCGTGCGCGGGTGACATAGTCTTTGTATTGCGGCAAGGCGACGGCGGTGATGATGCCGATGATCGCCAGCGCGATCAGCAGTTCGATCATCGTGAAACCTTCTTTCAACTGCTTCATGTCAGCTCCGCACAGGGTTTATTAGTGGAAATCCACTTTTTGATAGCCTGAGTGTATCGCCCCAAGCTTTCATTACCCTGAGGAAACCCTGACAACTGCCTGACAAGATCGAAAAACGCGGATCAGGCGGGGAAATGCACCGTGAAAACGGCGCCGGGGCCGCTGCGGCGCGCGCCCACGTCCACCGTGGCGCCGTGGGCGCTGGCGATATCGCGCACGATGGCCAGGCCCAGGCCGGAGCCGCTGGTCTTGTCATCGAGGCGCACGAAACGGTTGAATACCGCTTCGCGCCTGGCCGCCGGGATGCCGGGGCCGGAGTCTTCCACCATCAGGGCGCCAGCGCGGCAGCGCACCGTCACGCTGCCGCCGGCCGGCGTATAGCGCAGCGCATTGTCGACCAGGTTGTCGAGCAGGTCGCGCAGCAGGAAACGGTCGCCCGCCACCTGGCAGGGCGCCAGCTCGAAGCCGAGGTCGATGCCACGCTGGTCGGCCTGGGCCACAAAGGCGGGCACGGTCTCCTCGACCAGGCTGGCCAGGTCGAAACGCTCGAGGCGGGTCTTGTTGAAGTGGCTCGGCTCGGCGCGCGCCAGCGAGAGCAGCTGGTTGACCTGGCGGATCATGCGCTCGCTGGCCGAGAGCATCAGCTGCACCGACTGGCGCGTTTCGGCGTCGGCGCCATGGCGCGCGCCGAGCCACTCGAGCTGCAGCTTCAGGCCGGCCAGCGGGGTGCGCAGCTGGTGCGCCACATTGGCCAGGAAGTCGTGCTGGGCGCGCGTGCCCGCCTCCACCTTGGCCAGCAAATCGTTGAAGGCATCGACCACGGGCGCCAGTTCCAAGGGCATCTCGCCGGCCTCGATATGCGACAGGTCGTCGCCCTCGCGTTCGGCCAGGCGCGCGCGCATGCGTGCCAGCGGGCGCAGGCCGCGCGTGACGGAAAACCAGATCAGCGCGACCGCGGCGCCCGTGAACAGCAATTCGAGCAGCAGCAGCGCGCGCACGATGGCCGCGCGCACCTGCACGCGCTTGCGCAAGGTCTTGGCCACGCCGATCTGCACCGGCACGCTGCCGGCTTTGGGCGCAATGCTGGACACGCGCACAGGTTCGCCGTGGATGTAGGCGTCGTACGCCAGGGCGGCGCCACTTCGGGCCGTCTGCAAGGGCGGGAAATCGGCGTCGCCGGCCAGCAGGCGCGCGTCGCTGCGCACGACAAAATACAAGGCGTCGACGGCGTCTGCGCGCAGCACCTGCTCGGCCTGTTTGGGCAGGTCGATGCCCAGGCCGTTGCCATCGATGCGCAGGCGCGCCACCAGCGCCTGCGCAGCATCGGCCAGGCTCTGG
>JAZJYP010000087.1:9190-12509 GCA_040390345.1 Pseudomonadota bacterium
AACGCATCCTGGGCGGGCACCCAAGCGAGCACATAAGTGAGCGCGCCGCCGGCCAGGTTCAGCAGCAGGATCGGCCCGATCAGGCTCCTGAGCAGGCGCAGGCGGATGCTGCTCATGGTGGCGGCGCCGCCTCGAGCATGTAGCCGAAACCGCGGATGGTGCGGATGTTCACGCCAGCGTCGGCAATCTTCAGGCGCAGGCGCGAGATGTACACTTCGACGGCGTTCAAGGTCAGGTCTTCGCCCCAGGGCAGGATGGCGTCGATGATCTGCTGCTTCGATACCACGCGCGTGCCATGCTGGAGCAGGTATTCGAGCACCGCCCATTCGCGCACCGACAGGTCGATGGTGCGCTCGCCGACGCGCGCGCGCTTGGCGAAGGTGTCGAGCGACAGTTCGCCCAGGGCCAGCACGGCCGGCTTCGGTGTATTGCGGCGCGCCAGGGCCCGGATGCGCGCCACCAGTTCAGCCGTGGCGAACGGTTTGACCAGGTAGTCGTCGGCGCCCAGTTCGAGGCCGCGCACGCGGTCTTCGACAGCATCGCGCGCCGTCAGCAACAGCACCGGGATGGTGCTGCCACGCGCGCGCAGGCGCCGCACCACTTCGAAGCCGTCCATGCCGGGCAGGCCGATGTCGAGCACGACGACGGCCACTTCGCCGCGCTGCAGGTGCGCATCTGCCTGGCTGCCATTGCCCAGTACGTCAACGACCATGCCGTGGCCGCTCAGGACGCGGCACAAGCCGTCGGCCAATACGGGATCATCTTCTACTAAAAGTACATGCATCGGGCGGATTTGTGAGATCAACAGATGGCGGTTGCCACCCTTTGGCCGCATTATGCGGCATTTTGCTGCTTGATCCCAAGTCCGCGTCAAGCTCGCCCACAAAAAAAGCCGGCCGGCGCATCCACTGCGCCGGCCGGCCGACAGCCTGCTTGCCGATCCCCGCTTACAGGATGAAGTTGTTGGTATCGGTCTGCAAGAGGCTCACCCCGGTCAGCACGACGACGGTCACGAAGGAATTACCGCCCCCATCGCTGTCGACCTGCACCAGCGTATCGGCGCCGCTGATAGTGAACTTCAGGTAGCCGTCGCTGAACGCCTTGGCCGCTTTATAGCCTTTCAGGGCGTCGAGCATGTCATGCAAGTCCAACACATCGGCGCTTGCGGCTGTCCCCCGGGTGAAGTCGGTGATCCGGTCGCCGTTGCCGCTGGCGCGATCGGTCAATGCGTTATAGTCAAACGTGTCGCGCCCTGCCCCACCTGTCAAGACATCATTGCCACCACCGCCGCGCAGCGTATCGCTGCCAGCCCCGCCGACAAGTACGTCGGCACCGGCGCCGCCGATCAGGATATAGCTGGCGCTTGCATCGGATTCTGCCGAGGCATTGATGTTGACCGCGCTGGCCGCCGAGCCATCGACCGTCATGGCCTGGCCGGCGGCCAGGGTGGCGTTGCTGGTCGTGAGGTTGTAGCTATTTCCGGCGCCCAGGACGATCGATTCAAAGTTCACCAGCGTCGTCGCGCCCAGCACCACGCCGGCGCTGTAGTTGCCATTCAGGTTCAACACGTCCGTACCAGCACCGCCGTCAAGAGCATCGCTGCTGTTGAATGCGGTGCCTGCATTGACGACGTCGCTGCCAGCACCAGCGCTGACAGTGTCGTTGCCGCCACTCGAGATATCGAAGGCGTCGTTACCCGAAGCGCCGGTCAGGATATCGTTGCCAGCCGTTCCAGTGAACGACTCGTTGGTGACATTGGTCACAGTGACGGCGATCGCCTGGGTATCGGCCAGCTCGCCGTCGGACACCTTGACGTTGACGTTGTAGACGTTATTGGCCCCGACATCGCTTGCCGCTTCGAAGTCAGGCGCGGCAATGAAGGTCAAGGCGCCAGTAACGGCATTGATCGCGAACTTGGCGGCATCGTCGCCGCCGGCAATCGAATACGTCGCCGTCGCACCAAGGTCGGCATCGCTCGACACGACTGTCGTCACAGCAGTCGAGTTCTCGGCGACATTGATCGCTGCCGTTGCACCGCCACCGTTGGAAGTGATGACGGGCGCATGGTTGGTATTAGCGATGGCGACAGCGATTGCTTGCTGGTCCACCAGGTTGCCATCAGAGACTTGAACCACGACGTCGTACACGTTGTCGCCACCCGCATCGGCCGGGGCTGAGAACGAAGGTGCGCTGATAAAGGCCAGCACGCCGGTCGTTGCATTGATGGTGAACTTGGCTGCATCAGCGCCGCCGGCCACGGAATACGTCTTGCTTGCCCCCGCATCCGGGTCGCTCGACACGATGGTCGTCACCGCCGTGGTGCCGGAAGCCACGCTGACCGAGGCACTGTCCCCGCCACCGTTGGACGTGATGACCGGCGCCTCATTGACATTGGTGACGAACACCGTCAACGCCTGGGTCGCGCTCAGAATGCCGTCCGTCACCTTCACCGTCACGTTGTAATCGTTATGGCCGCCGCCATCGGTCGGCGACTCGAAGTTCGGCGCGGTGATGAAGGACAGGACACCCGTGCTTGGATTAATCGTGAACTTCGACGCGTCGCCGCCGCCGGTGATCGAATAGGTCGCTGTTGCGCCAGCATCCGGATCGAATGAGGTGACCGTAGTGACTGCTGTCGAATTTTCGGCCACATTAACGCTACCGGTCAGACCACCGCCGCTTGAACTGATCACTGGAGCGTCGTTGACCGGCGTCACCGTGATCTGTACGACTTGGCTCGAGGTAAAGCCGTCGGCGTCGGTCAGCGTTACCAAGAACGAGTCGCTACCGTTATAGTTAGCTTGCGGCACATAAGAGTAGCTGCCGTTGGCGTTGACAATCGCATTGCCATGGCCCGCGTTACCGCCAGTTGCCAGTGCAAAGGACGTCGCGCCATCTGCATCGGACGCACTGATCGCGCCATTGATGGTGGTATCTTCCGCGCCGCTTGCACCAGGGTTCGTGACGACCGGAGCGTCGTTGACCGAGTTGACGGTGATGGCAACGGCCTGGTCAAGCTTGTGGCCTTCGCCATCGGTCAGGGTGACGGTGAAGCTGTCAGCACCATGGAAATTCGCACCCGGAACATAGCTAAACGTGCCGTCGGCATTGACGGTTGCACTGCCGTGGACACCGTTGCTGCCAGCTGCCAGGGCAAAGGTCGTCGTGCCGTCCGCGTCAGTGGCGCTGATGCTGCCATTGATCGTCGTGTCTTCATCGCCCGCTGCGCCAGTGTTGGTGACGACAGGCCCGTCATTGACCGAATTGACGGTGATGGCAACGACCTGGTCAAGTGTGTGGCCTTCGTTATCCGTCAGAG
>JAZJYP010000088.1:0-4969 GCA_040390345.1 Pseudomonadota bacterium
GCAGCGACATCTCGGGCGACATGGTGGCCATGACGCGCCATAACCTGAAGGTGGCGGGCATTCTGTTCGAGGTGCCGCTCAAGCAGATCGAAGCGCAAGAAGTCAAACCACCGAGCGAAACGCCGGGCATCTTGCTGACCAACCCGCCGTATGGCGAGCGCATTGGCGTGCGCGGCGACAGCACCATGCCGGCCGACGAGATGTCGGTACAGTTCTACTCGGCCCTGGGCACCACGCTCAAGCAGCGCTTCGCCGGCTGGACCGTGTTCCTGTTTACGGCCGACCTGTCGCTGCCCAAGCTGCTGCGCCTGAAAGAGGCGCGCAAGACGCCGTTCTTCAATGGTGCGCTCGAATGCCGCCTGTTCCGCTTCGACATGGTCGCCGGCTACAACCGCCGCGAGGAAGCCAAACCGAAACCGGCGCAGGAATAAGGCATGCTGCCCGCGCCGCCGGCGAACCTGCCCCCGGATCCGGTCACGCCGGTGCCGCTCCCGCAGCGCCGCCGGGTGCCGCTGCCCGGCATGTTCGCCCTGGCGACGCTGCTGGCGGCCCTGTCGATGCTGGGGCCCTTTTCCATCGACGCCTACTTGCCGGCCTTCCCGAATATCCAGGCCACGCTGAACGCCACCGCGATCGAGGTGCAGCAGACCCTGACGGCCTACATGCTGGCCTTTTCGGTCATGGTGCTGTGGCATGGCGCGCTGGCCGACGCGTTTGGCCGGCGCAACGTGATCCTGGCCTCGCTGGTGGTGTTCGGCATCGGCACCTTCGGCTGCGCCGCATCGCACTCGGTGCACTACCTGTGGATCTTCCGCATCATGCAGGGCGTCTCGGCTGGCGCCGGCGTGGTGGTGGGGCGCGCCATCATCCGCGACCTGTATGCCGACGCCCAGGCCCAGCGCCTGCTGTCGATGGTGACGATGATCTTCTCGATCGCCCCGGCCATCGCGCCGGTATTGGGCGGTTGGATCGTCAAGCTGTCGGACTGGCGCACGATCTTCCTGGCCCTGCTTGGCTACACCATGGTGCTGGGCTTCTACTGCTACCGGCGCCTGCCCGAGACGCTGCCGCTCGAGCGGCGCCAGCCCTTCAACCCGCGCTTCCTGGCCCAGAGCTATGGCGACATCTTCCGTTCGCCCCTGTTCCACATGAAGGCGGGCGTGGTGGCCCTCAATTTCGCCGGCCTGTTCCTGTACATCACGGCCGCGCCCGTGTTCCTGCCCGTGCAACTGCACCTGGGACCGGACCAGTTCGGGTGGCTGTTCTTCCCCTCGGTGGCCGGCATCTTCCTCGGCGCGCTGGCCTCGAACCGCATCGCCGGGCGTTTTTCCTTCGCGCGCCAGATCGGCATCGGCTTCGCCTTCCTGGTCAGCGCCAGCGTGTTCAACGTCGCCTACCACGCCTTTTTCCCGCCCTCCCTGCCCTGGTCGGTGGCGCCGATGTTCGTCTACACTTTCGGCATGTCCATGGTGGCGCCCAGCGCAACCCTGCTTGCGCTAGACTTGTTCCCGCACATCCGCGGCACGGTCGCGTCCTGCCAGAGCTTCGCGGTGACCCTGCTGGGCGCCCTGGTGGCGGGCGTGATCGCTCCCTTCCTGTCGCATTCCGTGCTCTGGCTTGCTATCGGGCAATTGGTTTTTGCCAGCGGTGGACTCGTTTTATGGTTGACGTCGCGCTTTTACCGGCGCATGCTCTCACGCGATTCAGGGTAAACGTGGCTTATATGAAACTTTCTGATGAAATTATTATTCCTTATCAGAAATTTCGTGTATATATGCTAAGATAACTTTTTTAAAAAGCTGAACAGATGCCTAAAGTACGCGCTGTTCATTGTTTAAAATCAGAGACGACGTGGCCGCTTTGCCGTTGAGCGCCACCTAAACCAACGCAGGTAACTGGCGGCAGTGCTTGAGACAATGCATCAATCAGACCATGATATTCGCAATCGCTTGTTGATTGCCCGTCTGCCGGCCATGCCGCAGATACTCATCAAGTTGATAGAGCACTTGCAGGCCGATGACTTGGGCATGCCGGAGCTCGCGGCATTGATTTCCAAGGACGCCGGCATGACGACCAAGATCCTGGCCGTCGCAAACAGCTCCGCTTACCATCGCAATTCCCGCTCGGTCGGCCTGGAGCAGTCGCTCGTCGCGCTCGGCACCGACATGATCAAGACCCTGGTCATCAGCGAATCGGTATTCCAGACATTTAACAACTTCCCCCATTCGGGCAGCACCGACCTGCGCGGCTTCTGGAAAAATTCGCTCAGCGCCGCCGTCATTGCGCGCGACCTGGCCAAGAAGATGGACTACCCGCACGTCGAGGAAGCCTACCTCGCCGGACTGCTGCACAATGTGGGCCGCCTGGCCCTGCTGGCCACGGCGCCCAAGGAATACGCCTTCAATTTCACCGCGCGCGACGACGAAGACCTGTGCGCCGTCGAACAGCGCACGCTGCAAATCACCCACTCGGAAGCGGGCGCCTGGCTGATCGAACGCTGGCACCTCGACTCCTTCCTGGCCGATTCGGTGCTGTACCACCACGAGCCGCCGGCGCGCCTGGAAACGGCCCACCCCTTGATCCGCATCGTGCGCCTGGCGCACCTCCTGGCCACCCACGACGCCGACGACCCGAGCGTGGTCGAATCGATTGGCCTGTGCGGCCTGGACGAATCCGATATTGCTTCGGTCTACACCAACGCCGCGCGCCAGGTGGAGAAGTCCGCCACCTACCTGGGTATCGACCTGGCCGGTGCCGACGACATTCCCACGCCGCCGGCCTACGCGCCGCAGCCGGTCGACCCGGTGCAGCAGCGCCTGTCCGAAGAAGTGCGCAACCTGGTGCTGGTGTCCGAAGTAGGCCAGTCGTTCGCGCGCCAGCAAGGCGAATCGAGCCTGCTCGAATCGATGACGCGCTCGGCGCGCATCCTGTTCGACTTCGAGAACGCCGTCATCCTGCTGGAAAACCCGACCGGTTCGGCCCTGGTGGGCATGCCGACGGGCGCCGAGCAGCGCATTGCCGAATTCTCGATCCCGCTCGGCAAAGGCGGCATCGTGGCCGAAGCGGCCATTGCGCGCCAGCTGGCCTTTGTCAGCCGCGACGCGCAAGCCCTGGGCCTGGCCGAAGAACAGCTGTTCCGCATCCTCGGCACCGACAGCCTGGTGTGCATGCCGCTCGTGGCCGGCGCCCGTTCGCTCGGCGTCATGATCGGTGGCGTCGGCGGCTGGCAGATCCCCCATTGCAAACGGCGCGAGCGCTTCCTGCAGTCTTTCAGCGCGCAAGCGGCGACGGCCCTCGAGACAGCCCTGTCCGAGCGCGGCCATGCACGGCGCCAGCTGGCCCACGTGGCCGAGGAATACCGCGAAGCGTCGCGCCGCGTGGTGCACGAAGTGAACAACCCGCTCTCGATCATCAAGAACTACCTGAGCGTATTGGACGGCAAGCTGGCCAAACGCGAACCGGTGGTCGGCGAGATGTCGATCCTGAACGAAGAAATCGACCGGGTCGGCCAGTTGATCAACGGCCTGGCCGACCTGCAGCCGTCCGGCACGCCTTTGCTCTCGACCGATGTGTCCAAGGTGGTCGAAGACGTGTTGCGCCTGTTCCGCGCCACCGACTTCGTCCCGGCCAATGTGGCTATCGTGTCGAACATGCAGGATGATGGCGAAATCGAAGCCGACGCCGACATCCTCAAGCAGATCCTGGTCAACCTGGTCAAGAATGCGATCGAGGCGCTGTCCCAGGGCGGGCGCATCGAAATCAGCAACCGTGGCCACGTCAACCGTGACCGCAAGCTCTACCTCGAGCTGTCCGTCAGCGACAACGGCCCTGGCCTGTCGCAGGACGTGCTCGCGAATCTCTTCTCGGTGGTGCGCAGCACCAAGGAAGGCGCCAACCATGGCCTTGGACTGTCGATCGTCCACAGCCTGGTGAAGAAGATCGGTGGCCTGATTACCTGCCGTAGCGGGAACTCGGGCACCACATTTGAAATTTTGCTGCCAGCCCGTGGCGGCGCCAGTTCGGTCCCCGGCGTGCAAGCGCGGGTGATGGATTCCGTATAAGGCCAGTATGAACGCAACCACTGCCAGCGCAACTTCGGCAATGAACCTCGCCACGGAAGCGCCCGTTCCCGCATCGCCCATCGACACGGACCTGATGCCGCGCCTGCTGCTGGTCGACGACGAACCGCGCCTGCTCTCGTCGCTCTACGAGCTGCTGCGCGACAAAGACTACCAGCTCGTGACCGCCACCTGCGGCGCCGAAGCCCTGGCCCAGTTGACGCGCCTGCGCTTCGACCTGGTGCTGCTGGACCTGCGCCTGCCCGACATGAGCGGCCATGAGATCATGGACTTCATCAACGCCAAGGGCATCGAGACCGACGTCATCGTCATGAGCGGCGACGTGGGCATCGAAGCGGCCATCGGCGCCCTGAAACGCGGCGCCTACGACTACCTGCGCAAGCCCTACTCGCGCGAAGAACTGCTCAAGACCGTGGCCAACGCGCTGCAGCAGCGCCGCCTTGAAACGGCCAATGCGCGCATCGCCTCGCAGCTGGAAAACTCGGAGAAGATGTACCGCTACCTGGTCGACTCTTCGCCCGACATCATCTACACACTGAACCACGAAGGGCGCTTCACGTTCGTCAACGACCGCGCCCACCAACTGCTCGGCCTGTCGCGCGAAGAGCTGATCGGCAAGCACTACTCGATCCTGATCCACGACGAGGACCAGGAGCGTGCGCGCTATGTCTTCAACGAGCGCCGCGTCGACGAGCGCGCCTCGCGCAATGTGGAACTGCGCCTGAAGTGCTTCAACGGCAATGGCCAGGACCGCACCTTCAACAACACCTTGATGACGATCTCGCTCAATTCGATCGGCATGCACGTCCCTGACCAGGACGTGAAGAAGCTCGAATTCTTCGGCACCTACGGCGTGGCGCGCGACATCACCGACCGCAAGCGCGCCGAGG
>JAZJYP010000089.1:0-4523 GCA_040390345.1 Pseudomonadota bacterium
GGCGCAGGCTACGACGTGGTCGCGTCGAAAATCAATCCGGTCAACCTGATCGGCAATGTAGTGGTCACCGCGGGAGTCGGCTACTTCGTCGACAAGAACACGGGGGCGGGCTACGACTATCCGGCCACGCTCACCGTCATCATGCGCAAGGCGGGCGTGCCCGAGGAGCCGGAGAATGCCGGCTCGATGGGCAACGTGGTGTACTGACCGCCTACCCGCGGTTGATCAGGAAGGTCGACAGCAGCGGCACCGGACGGCCGGTCGCGCCTTTCGCGCCACCCGATTTCCACGCGGTGCCGGCGATATCGAGGTGGGCCCAGGTGTACTTGCGGGTGAAGTTCTCGAGGAAGCAGGCCGCCGTCACGCTGGCGCCGCCCGGCGTGCCGATATTGGCCAGGTCCGCAAAATTGGACTTGAGCTGCTCGTTGTAGGCGTCCTCGATCGGCAGGCGCCATGCCGTGTCGGACGCAGCCTTGCCCGCTGCCAGCAATTCGGCTGCCAGTTTCTCGTGCGCTTCGTCCGAGCGCGTGAACAGGCCCGAATTATGGTTGCCCAGGGCGACGACGCAGGCGCCGGTCAGGGTCGCGATATCGACCACGGCGGCCGGGTTGAAGCGTTCGGCGTAGGTGAGGGCGTCGCACAGGATCAGGCGGCCTTCGGCGTCGGTATTGAGCACTTCAATGGTCAAGCCATTCATCGAGGTGACGATATCGCCCGGCTTGGTCGCGCGGCCTGACGGCATGTTCTCGCAAGTGGCGATGACGCCGATGACGTTGAGCTTCAAGCCCATCTCGCCGATGGCCTTGAAGGTGCCCAGCACCGAGGCGGCGCCACACATATCGTATTTCATCTCGTCCATGCCAGGACCTGGCTTGATCGAAATGCCGCCCGTGTCAAAGGTGATGCCTTTGCCCACCAGGACGACCGGCTTGTCCTTCGGCTTGCCGCCCATGTGCTTGATGACGATGAACTTCGGCGGCTCTTCGCTGCCATTGGTGACGGACAGGAAGCTGCCCATCTTCAGTGCTTCGAGCTGCTTGCGCTCGAGCACGTCGACGTCGAACTTGAACTCCTTGCCCAGCTTCTTGGCCGTCGTGGCCAGGTAGGACGGGGTGCAGACGTTGGCCGACAGGTTGCCCAGTTCCTTGGTCAGGTCCATGCCCTTGGCGATGGCGATGGCCTGGGCCAGCGCCGTTTTCACGGCTGCCGTATTGGGCACGGCCAGGGCGATTTTCTTCACGCCGGCGGGAGCAGGGTCCTTCTTGCTCTTCTGGCCGTCGGTGCGGAAGGCCGCTTCGTGGGCGGCGATGACGATGCTGCGCACAGCCCAGTTCACGTCGCGCTCTTTCACTTCTTCCATCGGCAGTGCGATAATAGCGTCTTGAGCACCGATCGAACCGAAGGCCTTGAGCGCCGCCTGCACGCCCGAGGTGAAGCTTTTCTCGCTGATGGACTCGTCGCTGCCCAGGCCTACCAGCAGCACGCGTTCGGCGCCCGCTTTCGAGACGCCGCGCAGCATCAGGGTCGAACCGGCCTTGCCGGTGATGTCGCCAGACTTGAGCGCAGCCGCAATTTCACCACCGCCGTCGAGGGCCTTGGCAGCCGCAGACAGCTTTTTGTTATCGAAAACCGCAACGGCGATGCAGCCCGTTTTGGCCGTCGTGATGGTGTTCTTTGTGTCGAATGCTTTTATGCTAAAGTCCATTTGGATCTCCGTTTCATGTTTGTGACGCGTACTGCTTAACCTGTGATTATAAATTCGAATGATCTTCCAACGCGCCCTCAGACGTGAATTGGTCAGTATGGCCGGCGCCACCTTCACGGCGCTGTTTACGATCATCCTGACCTGGACCCTGATTACCATCCTCGGCAAGGCCGCCGGTGGCAAGGTCGCGTCCAGTGACGTCGTTGCGCTGATTGCCTTCGCAGCCCTGAATTATCTGCCAACTATCATCATTCTCACCAGCTTTATTTCGGTCCTCACCGTGGTAACACGCACCTACCGCGACTCCGAGATGGTGGTGTGGTTCGCCTCCGGCCAGTCGCTGGCGGCCTGGATACGCCCTGTGCTCGTCTTCGGCATGCCCCTGGTGCTGCTCACGGCCGGCCTGTCCTTCGTGGCCACGCCCTGGGCCAAGATGAAGAGCGCCGAATTCGTTGAGCGCTTCGAAAAGCGCGAAGACCTGCAAAAGGTCTCGCCCGGCCAGTTCAAGGAGTCGTCGTCGTCGAACCGCATTTTCTTCGTTGAAGGCGCCACGGGCGAGTCGCACGTGGTGCAGAACGTTTTCGTCAACACCGTCGACAATGGCGGCAATACCGTCGTCGTGGCCAAGGAAGGCGTGATCGAGCAGGACGCCAAGGGCGGCCGCTTCCTGGTGCTCAAGAACGGCCGCCGCTATACCGGCGTGCCCGGCATGGCGGACTTCCAGTCGATGGAGTTCGAGCGCTACAGCATGCGCGTGTCGAACCAGGTGCCGGTGCTGGGCGCCGACCTCGGTGTCGACGCCCTGTCGACGGCCATGCTGCTCGAACACTGGAACCCCTTGACCATGGCCGAACTGCTGTGGCGCATCGCCGCGCCCGTCACCTGCCTGGTGCTGCTGCTCTTGGCCATTCCCCTCGGTTTTGCCAATCCGCGCGCCAGCAGCTCGGCCAATCTGATCATCGCGGCGCTGATCTTCTTCACCTACAGTAACCTGATCAAGCTCACCGAGGCCAGCGTCAAGCAGGGCAAGGCGAGCTTTGGCAGCGCCTGGTGGCCGCTGCACCTGGTTGCCGCGCTGTGCGTGCTGGCCTTGTTTGCGTGGCGCCTGAATGTCAACCACCGCTACCATCCGCTGGTGCTGTGGTCGACGCTGAAACGCCGGGGAGCTGGCCGATGAGCGTCCTGCAACGCTATTTCACCGTCTCGATCGCCCAGGCCGTGGCCTTTGTGCTGCTCGCCTTGCAGGCCCTGCTGGCATTCATGGACCTGACCGCCGAACTGCCTTCCGTGGGCAAGGACGGCTACCTGATCAACCACGCCCTGATGGTGGTGGCCTTGCTGCAGCCTGGCCACGTGTACGAGGTCATGCCGATCGCCGCGCTGGTGGGCACGATCTACATCATGGCGCAGTTCGCATCGAGCTCGGAGTTTACGATCATGCGCGCCTCGTCGATGTCGACCCAAAAGGCCGCGGCGATGCTGTTCAAGATCGGCATCGGTTTTGTGGCGATCACCTTCGTTTTCGGCGAACTGATCACGCCGGTGACGGCGCCATTGGCCGAAAAGATCAAGCTCAGTGCCAAGGGCGCGACGGTGTCGCAGGACTTCCGCTCCGGGATGTGGACCAAGGATATCGTGCGCAGCGAGGGCATGAAGGGTGCGATTACCGGCTCGCGCTTCTTCAACGTCAAGCAGTTTGGCACTGACGGCCAGCTGATGGACGTGAAGCTGTACGAATTCGATACCGGTTTCCGCCTGCGTTCGCTCATCACCGCCAAGCGCGCCACCTACCAGGGAGACAATACCTGGAGCCTGCTGGAGGTGACGGAGACGCGTTTCTCGAACACCCGCGTGCTGCCCAAGCCCGGCGAAGCGCCGGCCGCCGGCGCCAGCATCCAGAGCATGTTTGGCCAGGATACCAGTGTCGTCGCGACCGAAAAGATGGCCAGCAAATCGCTGATCTCCGAGATCACGCCAAAGATTTTGTCGGTATCGCACTCCGACCCCGACCGCATGTCGGCCAACGAACTGGCCGTCTACACGCGCCACCTGGCCGAAAACCGCCAGGAGACCGAGCGCTTCAAGATCGCGTTCTGGAAGAAGCTGGTCGACCCGCTGGCCATCTTCGTCCTGATGGCGCTGGCGCTGCCGTTCGCCTACCTGCACACGCGCAGCGGTGGCGTGAGCCTGAAGATCTTCATCGGCATCATGATCGGGGTAAGCTTCATCCTGATCAACTCCCTGTTCTCGCACCTGGGTTTGCTCAGTACCTGGCCGGCCTTTGTCACGGCGATCGCGCCAAGCCTGCTATTTCTCGCGCTGGCGCTGGGCGCCCTGTATTGGGTGGAGCGGCACTGATGGACCAGCGCGCCCTGGTGCTGTTTGCGCACGGCGCACGTGCCGCCTCGTGGGCGGAGCCGTTCGAGCGCCTGCGCAGCATGGTCCAGGCCCGCACGCCCGATGTGCACGTCGCGCTGGCCTTCCTCGAGCTGATGGAGCCGCGCCTGCCGGAACTGGTGGAAACGCTGGTGGCCGATGGTGTGGCGGCCATCACCGTGGTACCGGTGTTCCTGGGGCAGGGCGGCCATGTGCTGCGCGACCTGCCGCGCATCGTCGAGCAGATGCAGCTTGACCACCCCAGCGTGGCCTTTTCGCTGGCCGGGGCCGTTGGCGAAGACCCCGAAGTCTTGAAAGCGATGACGGACTACTGCGTCAGCGCCGCACGTCGGGGTCACATCTGACATTCGGACACGGGCTCTACCTTCGGGGTCACATCTGACATTCGGACACGGGTGTAATCGGGGACAGACCCCGATCG
>JAZJYP010000090.1:0-10472 GCA_040390345.1 Pseudomonadota bacterium
TGACCAAGCGCGGCATCTACGGCGGCGCCTGCGGCTACCTGTCCTTCGGCGGCGAGATGGACGTGGCCATTGCAATTCGCACCGGCGTGATCAAGGACGGCATGCTATATGTGCAGGCCGCCGCCGGCATTGTCGCCGATTCGATCCCCGAGATGGAATGGCAGGAAACCGAAAACAAGGCCCGCGCCGTGCTGCGCGCCGCCGAACAAGTGCAAGACGGCCTGGATGGGGAGTTCTGACATGCTCTTGATGATCGATAACTACGACTCGTTCACCTACAACCTGGTGCAGTACTTCGGGGAGCTGGGCGAAGAGGTGCGCACGGTGCGCAACGATGAAATCAGCATCGACGCCATCCGCGCGCTGGCGCCGGACCGTATCTGCATTTCGCCCGGTCCCAAGACGCCGCTTGAGGCCGGTATCTCCATCGAGATATTGAACGAGTTCAAGGGCCAGCTGCCGATTTTGGGTGTGTGCCTGGGCCACCAGGCCATTGGCGCCGCATTCGGCGGCAAGGTCATACGCGCCAAGCAGGTCATGCATGGCAAAACTTCCTTGATTGCGCATACGGGCGTCGGGGTGTTCAAGGACATCCCCAGCCCGTTCACGGTCATCCGCTACCACTCGCTGGCCATCGAGCGCGCCTCGCTGCCCTCGTGCCTGGAGGTGACGGCATGGACCGACGACGGCGAAATCATGGGCGTGCGCCACAAGGACTACGACATCGAGGGCGTGCAGTTCCACCCTGAGTCGATCCTGTCGGAACACGGCCATCAGCTGTTGAAGAATTTTCTCGTGCGCTAGTCACTGAAGGAACCATCATGCCCATCACCCAACAAGAAGCCCTGCTGCGCTGTATCGAACACCGCGAGATCTTCCACGACGAAATGCTGCACCTGTTCCGCCAGATCATGTCCGGCGAAATGTCACCGACGATGATCGCCGCCCTCACCATGGGCTTGCGCGTGAAGAAAGAAACCATCGGCGAAATCGCCGCCGCGGCCACCGTCATGCGCGAATTTTCGACCAAGGTGCCGATGGCCGACACCACCAACCTGCTCGACATCGTCGGCACCGGTGGCGACGGCGCGCACACGTTCAACATTTCGACCGCCTCGATGTTCGTGGCCGCCACTGCCGGTGCGCGCGTGGCCAAGCACGGCGGGCGCAGCGTGTCGTCCTCGTCCGGCAGCGCCGACGTGATCGAGTCGCTGGGCGCGAACATCAACCTCAAGCCCGAACAGATCGCCCAGTCGATCGCCCAAACCGGCATCGGCTTCATGTTCGCCCCCAACCACCACGCCGCCATGAAGCATGCCGCACCAGTGCGCCGCGAACTGGGTGTGCGCACGATCTTCAACATCCTCGGGCCGCTGACCAATCCGGCCGGCGCACCGAATATTTTGATGGGCGTCTTCCACGCCGACCTGGTGGGTATCCAGGTGCGCGTGCTGCAACGCCTGGGCGCCCAGCATGCCGTGGTCGTGTATGGCCGCGACAATATGGATGAAGTCTCGCTGGGCGCCGCCACGATGGTGGGCGAACTGGTGAACGGCGAAATCCGCGAATACGAAATCCACCCGGAAGACTACGGCCTGCAGATGATCGCCAGCCGCAACCTGAAGGTGGCCGACGCCACCGCCTCGAAAGCGATGATGATGTCGGCACTTGACGGCGAGCCTGGCGCGCCTTACGACATCGTGGCCCTCAATGCCGGCACGGCGCTGTATGCGGCCGGCGTGGCGGCGTCGATCGAGGACGGCCTGGCGCGCGCGCGCACGGCCATCACCTCGGGCGCGGCGCGCGCGAAGCTCGAACAGTTCGTGCAGGTGACGCAGCAGCTGGGAGCTGCCTGAGATGTCCGATATCCTCAACAAGATCCTGGCCGTGAAAGCCGATGAAGTGGCCGCGGCCAGGAAGCACCGCAGCCTGGCCAGCCTGCGCGCCGAAGCCGAAGCGAACACCGAAGCGCGGCGCGGCTTCGAAGCGAGCCTGCGCCGCCACATCGGCGCCGGCCGCGCCGGCGTGATCGCCGAAGTGAAGAAAGCCTCGCCGTCGAAAGGCGTGCTGCGCGCCGACT
This sequence comes from Pseudomonadota bacterium, assembly GCA_040390345.1. Classification (GTDB taxonomy): domain Bacteria; phylum Pseudomonadota; class Gammaproteobacteria; order Burkholderiales; family Burkholderiaceae_D; genus Telluria_A. The sequence goes on from JAZJYP010000090.1 coordinate 2,081, forward strand.
TCCGCCCTGCGAACATCGCCGAGAGCTATGCCAAACACGGCGCGGCCTGCCTGTCGGTGCTGACCGACGTGCACTTCTTCCAGGGCGCCACCGACTACCTGGTGGCCGCCCGTGCCGCCTGCGACATCCCGGTACTGCGCAAGGACTTCATGATCGACCCGTACCAGGTCTACGAAGCGCGCGCCATGGGTGCGGATGCGATCCTGTTGATCGTGTCGGCGCTCGACCCTGGCCTGATGGCCGAGCTTGAAGCGTGCGCCATGGACCTGGGATTGGATGTATTAGTGGAGGTGCACGATGGCGAGGAACTGACCACCGCGCTGCGCCTGAAAACGCCGCTGGTGGGGATCAACAACCGCAATCTGCGCACTTTCGAAACGTCGCTCGATACGACGCTTGGCCTGTTGCAGCGCATCCCTGCGGATCGGCTGGTGGTCACCGAATCGGGCATCTTGATGGAGGATGATGTGAAACGTATGCGTGATTCGAATGTCCACGCTTTCCTGGTTGGCGAAGCCTTCATGCGCGCGCCCGACCCCGGCGTGGAGCTGGCGCGCCTGTTCGGCTGATCATGTCCAGATTACGCCTCGGGGCGGCCCTGGTAGCCGCCGCCTTCGCCGGCTGCGGCAGTCCGCCCCAGCCCGTTGCGCCGCCACCACTGGTCAAGGCCAAGACCAAGACCGCGCCCGCTGCGGCGCCAACGCCGCCGGCGCCGTCGCAGCTCGTGCACTACGAGCACATCGACCAGTACAAGCGCGATGCGGCCGACCACATGGTCAGCAAAAATCCCGATCATATCTTTAGCGGCGCGCTGCCGCCCTTGCTGCCGGCGATCGTCGTCATGAGCATCACCATCAACCGCGACGGCAAGGTCGTGCACACGCGCGTGGTGCGCTCGCGCGACACGGAGGCGTCGAAGGTGGCGACAGAAGCGATCCAGCAAGCCTCGCCCCTGCCCAAGCCCTTCAACCTGGTGGCCATGCACGACAAGGACCTCACCTATTCCGAGACCTTCCTCTTCAACGCGCAGTACCGCTTCCAGGTACGCTCGATCGCGCCGGTGCAATAATTCAGCGCGTGGCGCTCGGCCGCGCCAGTCCCTTGACCTTATCGCCCGCCGCGAGCGTAATGCCCGGTACACGGTCGCCCTGCAGGGTGACGCTGAAGGCCATCAATTCGTCGCGCCGGAAGGCGTGCACCGAAACAGCATCGCCCACGCTGTAGCGCGCCAGCAGCGCGTCGAGATTGGCGCCCACGCGCAAGCCATCGAGCGCGATGAGCACGTCGCCGGCTGACAGGCCGGCCGCGTGCGCCGCACCGCCTTCATGCACCTGGGTGAGCTTGCAGTCGGCACCATCACGGCCCACGCCCACGTCGAGCGAAGGCTTGGCGCTTTTGCGCTCGTCCGTCAGCTTGACGCCAAACGGTGCATACAGCTTGGCCAGCGGCAGGTCTTCGGTGCCGCGCACATAACGTTCGAACATGGTCTTGAGCCGGATGCCGCTCACTTCGTCGAACAGGGCTTCGACTTCCGCTTCGGTGACGCCGCGGCCCACCGCTGGATAGAAGTCGTGCCCGAAGCGCTGCCACAGCGCCAGCATCACGTCGTCGAGCGACTTCTTGCCGCCGGTCTTGGCGCGGATGACCAGGTCGAAAGCGAGCGCAATCAGCGAGCCCTTGGTGTAGTAGCTGATGATGGCGTTGGGAGCGTTCTCGTCCTGGCGGTAGTACTTGTTCCAGGCGTCGAAACTCGATTCGGCCACGCTTTGCTTGGTGCGTCCGCTGCCGCGCAGGACGCTGGCGACAGTTTTGCCCATCAGCTTGAAGTAGCTCGCTTCGCCGATGATCCCGGCGCGCACCAGCATCAGGTCGTCGTAGTAGCTGGTAAAGCCTTCGAAGAGCCACAACAACGGGGTGTAAGTTTCGTTTTGCAGGTCGTAGGGTGCGAAGGCCGCCGGCTTGATGCGCTTGACGTTCCAGGTGTGGAAGTACTCGTGGCTGCACAGGCCGAGGAACTTGAGGTAGCCATCGCTGATGTCGCGTGACTTGGGCGCAGCCGTGGTCGGCAAGTCGGCGCGGGCGCAAATGAGGGCCGTCGATGCGCGGTGCTCAAGGCCGCCGTAGCCGTCGCCCACGGCCAGCGTGAGGAAGACGTAGCGGTCCATCGGTGCGCGTTTGGTCTTCGGCTCGAAGAAGGCGATCTGGGTTTCGCAAATGGCCTTCAGGTCCGCTTGCAGGCGCTCCATGTCGAGGTTGGGCACGCGGCCCGAAATGACGATGTCGTGGCTGATGCCGTGGGCCTTGAAACTGGCCAGCGCGAAGTCGCCCATTTCAACAGGGTGGTCAATCAATTCGTCGTAATTGGACGCGATATAGCTGCCGAAGTCGTAGCGTTTGGCGCCCAGTTCCGGCAGCGCCGTGGCCACGCGCCAGTATTTGGCGGCGGCGTCGGCGGGGCGCTGCATGTCGACCTGGTGCGGTTCGGCTTCCTGCCCAAGCACGCGCAGGTAGACGCTGGTGCCGTTGAAGAAGGCGTGGGTCTGGTCCAGGTGGGCGGCGCGCACCGACAGGTCCCAGGCGTAGACCTCGTAGTGCACGGTCAGTTCGCCGGCCACGGGCGCGGCCTGCCAGGAATGCTTGTCCAGTTTCGTCAGCGCGACGGCCTGCCCCCTGGACTCGGCACGGATCCGGACGATATTGCGTGCGAATTCGCGGATCATGTAGCTGCCCGGGATCCAGGCTGGCAGGGCAAACACCTGGCCCTCTGGATCGGGTGCGGCGACGTTCACGGTGACGGCAAACAGGTGGCCACCAAGGTCCTTGGGAACGATGGTGTAGTGAATGGCGGCGGTCTTTTTCGATGCTGTTTTTTTCATTTTCTTATCCTGAAAAACATGCGCACAGTGTAGCCGATGGCTATAAGTCGGAAGAAGTATCGATATCGCGGAAGATGCCGGTGTCGTCGACCGGCACTTCGACCACAGGATGGCTGCGCACGATGGCGCGCGCGCCCTGGTCGCCTTCCAGCGCCAGCAGGGCCGGCAAATGTTTCGCGCTGAAGCCGACGGGATTGCCGCGCTGTCCGCCGCACACCGGCACGGCGATGTCGGCGCCCTGCTCCAGCGCGGCGCACAGGGCCAGCAAGGTCGCACCTTGCACATAGGGCATGTCGCCCAGGGCGACCAGCCAGCCTTCAGTGCCGGGCGGCGAGCAGCGCAAAGCATGCGCCAGCGAAGCGGACATGCCGCGCGTGGCCTCGGCACAATGGGTGACGGCGCAGCCGGCCTTGCGCAGGGCGGCACCGACGGCGTCATCGCTGACGCAGGCAATCACACGGGGAAGGACGGCGAGCAGCGCGCGCGCGCTGGCCACGGCGACGGCGTCGCCGGAAGCGGTGATGGCAAGCAGCTTGTTGCGCTCGCCGGTGGGATCAAAACGGCTGCCCCTGCCGGCAGCCAACAAGATGCCGACAGGGGTCATGCCTTATGCCGACTTGAGGTCAAACGGCAGCTTGCGCAGGCGTTTTCCGGTCAGTTTGAAAACGGCATTGGCAAAGGCCGGCGCCAATGGCGGCAGGCCGGGCTCGCCCATGCCGCTTGGCGCGGCGTCCGACGGCACGATGAAGACGTCGACATGGGGCATGTCCGGCATGCGCGCCACCACGTAGTCGCTGAAGTTCTTCTGCTCGACCTGGCCGTCCTTGAGCGTGATGGCGGCACCGGGCAAGGTGGTCCCCAGCGCCATCAGCACGGCGCCCTGCACTTGCGCCTCGATCGACATCGGGTTGACGGCCAGGTTGCAGTGCACGCCGGCCGTGACCTTGTGCAGCTTGGGTGCGCCGTCCTTGATGGACGCCTCGACCACGTAGGCCACCACGGAATTGAAGGACTCATGCATGGCCACGCCATAGGCACGGCCTTTTGGCAGCGCCTTCTTGCCGTAGCCGGACTTGGCCACGGCCAGGTCCAGCGCGGCCAGGTGGCGTGCATGTTTCTCGCCCATCAGCTGCTTGCGGTAGGCCACCGGATCCATCTTGGCGACGTGGGCCGCTTCGTCGATCAGCGTCTCCATCACAAAAGCGGTGTGGGTCGAGCCGACCGAACGCCACCACAGCACCGGCACATTGGCCGTGGCATTGTGGGCCGTCAGGTTGAGCGGCACCTCGTAAGGCTCACCCATGCCTTCCACCATGGTGGCGTCGACGCCATCCTTGATCATCATTGGCGCAAACGGCGTGCCGGCGATGATGGACTGGCCTACGATGACGTGGTCCCAGGCGACGATATGGCCTTTGTCGTCCATGCCGATATCGGCGCGGTGCACGTGTGAGGGACGATAGTAGCCGCCGCGGATATCGTCTTCACGGCTCCAGATGACCTTGACCGGGCCGGACTTGCCGCTGGCGCGATAAGCCTTGGCGACATTGACCGCCTCAACCAGATAGTCCGAGGTGGGCACGGCGCGCCGGCCAAAGCCACCGCCGGCGTTCATCGTGTTGAGCACGACCTTGGCCGCTGGCAGCCCCGCCGTGGCGGCGATGGCGCCCTGGTCGATGGTCTGGAACTGCGAACCGGCCCACACGGTGCAGCCGTCGGCCGTCAGGTCGATGGTGCAATTGAGCGGCTCCATCGGCGCGTGCGCCAGGTAGGGGAATTCGTAGACCGCCGAAATCTTGTGCGCGGCACCGGCCAGCTTGCTCGTATCGGCCTTCTTGACCGGCAGTCCGGCGCTCTTGGCGAGGGCCTTGTAGCTGTCCATCTGGGCCGCGCTGCTGACGCGCTCCATCGCCCCGGAATCCCAGGTGACAACGAGGGCGTCGCGCCCCTGCTTGGCCGGCCAATAGCCGGTGGCGATGACGGCCACGCCGCTGCCGCCGCGGTCAGTGGGCACTTGCAGCACCGCGACGACACCCATGATGGCCATCGCTTTTGACGCATCGAAGGACGCGGCCTTGCCGCCAAAGACAGGTGGGCGCGCCACCAGTGCCACCACCGCCTGCGGGCGCTGCACGTCGATGCCGAACTGCTGCTTGCCGGTCGACTTGGCGCGCGCATCGATGCGGCGCACCGGTTTGCCGATCAGCGTGAAAGCCTTGGCATCCTTGAGCGGCACGTCCTTGGGCAAGGGCTGCTTCATGGCTGCATCGGCCAGTGCACCATAGCTGGCCTTTTTGCCGCCCGGCCCCATGACCGAGCCTTTGGCCGTCGTGCAGTCGCCCGGCGCGACCTTCCACTGGTCGGCCGCCGCAGCGATGAGCATCGCGCGCGCATTGGCGCCGATCTGGCGGTACTGCAGGTAGGAGTGGGCAATCGTGCCCGAGCCGCCGGTCATCTGGATGCCGAACATCGGGTCCTTGTAGGCGTCGCCGGCCGGTGCCAGCTCGCCGCGCATCTGGGCCCAGTCGGCGTCGAGCTCTTCGCAAATGAGCATCGGCAGGCTCGTTTGCACGCCCTGGCCAAATTCGAGCCGGTTGATGGCCACGGTGACGGTGTTATCCGGCGCGATATGCAGGAAAGCGTTGGGCGCGAGCGGCGCCTTCGCTTCGGCCGCGCGCGCGAACTTGTTCGCACCGGGCACAAAGAAACCCAGCACCAGGCCAGTACCGGCGACGGCGCCGGCCTTGATGAAACTACGACGCGACATGCCACCATCTTGCGAACGCACGAGCGCCTCTTGATTGATCCATTCGACACGCATGTCAGTCTCCTCAGGCCAGGGTTTTTGCTGCGTCCTTGATCGCTGCGCGGATGCGCTGATAGGTGCCGCAACGGCAGATATTGCCGCTCATGGCGCCATCGATGTCGGCATCGCTCGGATGCTTGTTGGTGCGCAGCAGGGCCGTCGCGCTCATGACCTGGCCGCTCTGGCAGTAGCCGCATTGCGGCACGTCGTGCTTGACCCAGGCATCCTGCACCGCCTTGCCAACCTTGTCCTGCTCCATCGCTTCGATGGTGGTGATCTTCTGGCCAACGACGCTGGAGATGGGTGTGATGCAGGAGCGGATCGGGCTACCGTTCAGGTGCACGGTGCAGGCGCCGCACAGGGCTGCGCCGCAGCCGAATTTGGTGCCGGTCATGTTCAGGTTGTCGCGCAGCGCCCACAGGACCGGCGTCGACGGATCCGCGTCGACCTGCATGTCGCGGCCGTTGATGTTCAGTGTGATCATTCAGTGCTCCTTCATATCAGGACGGCGGGAAAGCAAGGCCCCGCGCGAATGCCGGGGCCGGAAAGCAAAACGGGCAGTTTTGGCTGCCCGTGTATTTTATTTCAAAGTTGAGAATTTGGCTTCAAGTGTCTTCAAATCCACCGCACCGGGGATGCGGCTGCCGTCGGCAAAGAAGATCGACGGGGTGCCGGTAATTTTGAGCTTGTGGCCCAGGGCCAGCACCTTGTCGTTCGGGGTGCTGCAGTTTGCAGCCGCCGCCGGAGCCGCTTTGCCGTGTGCCATCCAGTCGTCCCAGGCCTTGTCGCGGTCCGGCGCGCACCAGATATTCTTCGACTTGGCGAAAGAGTCATCCGAGAGGATGTTGTACATGAAGGAGTACACGGTCACATTGTCGATATCCTTCAGGGCGTTCTGGCGGAAGCGCTTGCAGTAGCCGCAGTTCGGGTCTTCGAAAATGGCGATCACACGCTTGCCGTCACCCTTGACCAGCTTGACGGCGGCGTCCAGCGGCAGGTCGGAGAAGGCGATCTTGTTCACTTCGTCGGTACGCACGCGCGTCACGTCCGACATGGTCTTGAGGTCGATGACGCGCCCTTCGATCAGGTATTCGCCCTTCTTGTCGGTGTACAGGATGGTGCCGTCGACGTTGATCTCATACAGGCCCGCGTAAGGCGTGGCCTTGACTGACAGGATCTTCGCTTCGGCGCCCAGCTTGGGTTCGACCGCCTTCTTGATGCTCGCCTCGACCGGCGCTTCGGCGCCCACGCAGGAGGCCATCAGGCCCGACAATAGCAATATGGCAAACTTACTCTTCAACATGACATCTCCAGTAACGACATTATTTACCCAGGGCGTGGGCCATCAGCCGACGCTTGAGTACAGGCAACTTATTCAGCAAGTTTAATCCCAAATTGCGCGCCATGCGCACCGGCTCGAAATTGGTGTCGAACAGGCGCGCCAGGCCATCGGTGGCCAATTGCATTAATAGCACGTCTTCCTTGCGCGCCCGGGCGTAACGCGCCAGCACGCGTGCGTCGCCGATCGGGCGGCTGTCCTCGCGCGCGGCCACGGTTGACAGCAGCTCGGCCACGTCGGCAAAGCCGAGGTTCATGCCATGCCCGGCCAAGGGATGGACCACGTGGGCGGCGTCGCCGATCAGGGCCACCCGCGGCGCCACGATGGCGTGCGGACGGATCAGCGCCAACGGCAAATCCTTGACCGACTCCGGTTGCAGGGGGCGCAGTGTCCCCAGTTTTTCGTCGGCAAAGACGCCCAGTCGCACCGCCAGTTCGCCCAGCGACTCCTCCATCAGCGTGTCGGCCAGCCCATTCGGGGCCGACCACACCAGCGAGACCTTCTTGCCCGGCAGGGGCAACAGGGCCACGATGCCTTCGCTGCCGGTGAACCACTGATAGGCGACGCCATGGTGCGCCTTGTCGCAATGAAAATTGGCCACCACGGCGCGCTGGCCGTAGGAACGGTAATCGAGGCCGATGTCGCACTGCCCGCGCACCCAGGACTGGCCGCCGTCGGCGCCGACGACCAGGTCGCAGGCGAGGACCGTGCCATCATCGAGCGTGACGCTGGCGCCCTGCTCGTGCGCCGCCAGGGCAGTGGCGCGCCCGCGCACGATCTGCACGTTCGGGGCGAACTTGAGCGCCGCGTCGAGGGCCTGGCCCAGGTTGCGGTCTTCGACGATCCAGGCCAGCGAACCGACATGGGCGCCAAAGGCATCGAAAGCCAGGTCGCCGGGCTGGGCGCCATCGCCGTTGACGACCATCGCATCGACCGGCGCGACGCGCTCCATGTCGAGGGCGCCCCAGACCTTCAGGGTGGCCAGCAAGGTGTGGGCGGTATGGTTGAGGGCATAGACGCGCACGTCCCAGGGCTGCTCGCCCTGCGCTTTCGGAGCGGCGGGGCCGGCGGGCGGCCACAGCAAGGTAACGCTATGGCCGGCCTGGGCAAAGCCGAGGGCGGCCGTCTTGGCGATGGCGCCATTGCCAACAATACAAACATCGCTCCGGCCGGGGGCGGAGGCAGTCGTGGAAGTATTCATAGTGGGCATTATAGCGGCTGCGCCCCACCCTCATTTGCCCCGCGTCTCCTCTGTGGCAAAAGAAATTGGCAAGCCCAGCCTTGCGTTTTCTCGCCGACCTGCTATAATCCTGCGTCTTGGCCTGGTAGCTCAGTTGGTAGAGCAGAGGATTGAAAATCCTTGTGTCGGTG
>JAZJYP010000091.1:0-2346 GCA_040390345.1 Pseudomonadota bacterium
TCGGACATTTCGCGAGCGAAATGTCCGAATGTCAGATGTGACCCCGATGTTTTTTAGCGCGCGCCGCCGTTGACGTGGCTTTGCTATGCTGGCGGTGCTGTCAACAAGGAGTACTCATGCCGCTTCCGTTGCGCTTGCTGGGTTTGATTGCCGTGCTTGCCACGGGCGCTGTCGCCGCCCAGGAAACCGTCAAGCCGGCCAGCTATACCCTCGCCATGGGCCAGGCGGCCGAACTGGCCACCGGCGTCACGCTTTCCTTCGACAGCGTCAACGACAGCCGTTGCCCGCCCAAGGTCCAGTGCGTCCAGGCCGGCCAGATCCGCTATTTCTTCACCTTGAGCGGCCCCGTCGGCAGCGAGCAGTTCTCGCTCTCGCCCGACACCCCCGCCTTCACCTCGGCCAAGCTGGCCAGCCTGTCGATCACCCTGCCCGACGCTGCGACCCCGGCACCACGGATGAATAACCCCAGCTATACGGTTACAATCAGCGTCGGTAACAAGTAAGTCCTTTTCCACGCTGCTTCACCACAACGAGAATGGCCACCATGACCACGACGCCGCGCGCGCTTGCCCTTGTCCTTGCCCTCAGCCTGACCTTCCCTGCCACTTACGCCAAGTCGCCCCTTGCCACCGGCAGCGGCGGCGCCGTGGCCACCATCAGCGAACATGCGTCCGAATCGGCACTGGCCATCCTCAAGCGCGGCGGCAACGCCGTCGATGCGGCCGTCGCGGCCGCCGCCACGCTCGGCGTGACCGACCCGTACAGCTGCGGCATCGGCGGCGGCGGCTTCATGCTCATTTACCTGGCCAAGGAAAAGCGCGTCATCACCATCGACCACCGCGAAATGGCGCCGGCCAATTTCGCGCCGACCACCTTCTTGCAGGACGGCAAGGAAATCGACTTCGACACGGCCGTGGCCAGCGGCATGGCCGTCGGCGTGCCCGGCACCGTGCGCGGCTGGAACGAGGCCCTGCAGCGCTACGGCACCATGTCCTTCAAACAGGTGCTGGCACCGGCCATCGGCGTGGCCGACAAGGGCTACCCCGCCACTGAAATATTCCGCCATTTGACGGCCATAAATGAAAGAAAATTTCATCTCTTCCAGGGCGCGAGCGCGCTCTACCTGAACGATGGCAAGCCCCTGCCGCTGGGCACGATCATCAAGAACCCCGGCCTGGCGCGCGCCTACCGCGAAATTGCCGCCGGCGGCCAGGACGCCTTCTACCGTGGCCCGATGGCGCGCGCCATCGTCGACGCGGTCAACCACCCGGCCATGAACAAGGGCGCGGCCGTGCGCCCCGGTGCGATGAGCCTGGCCGACCTGGCCAATTACGAGGCGCGCATCCGCCAGCCGATTCATTCGAGCTACCGCGGCTACGAACTGTACGGCATGGCCCTGCCCAGCAGCGGCGGCATCGCCATCGCCGAAGCGCTCAACATCCTCGAAGGCTATGACTTCAAGGGCATGGCGCGCCCGCTGGCCGAACACCTCTACCTCGAAGCGGCCCACCTGGCCTTCGCCGACCGCAACGCCTACCTGGCCGATCCGGAATATGTGGAGGCGCCCGTCGCAGGCTTGCTGAGCAAGGACTACGCCGCCACGCGCCGCCAGCTGATCGACGCGGCCCACGCCGCGCCGCACGCAACCGCGGGCGACCCGTACAGCTTCCAGCACGACCTGTCGGTGCCGCTGCCGCCGCGCCCGACGCGCCTGATGAAGGAAAAAGCCCACACCACCCACCTGACCGTGTCGGACAAGGACGGCAATATCGTCGCCTACACCTTCACCATCGAAGACTGGGGCGGCAGCGGCATCGTGGTCCCGGGCTACGGCTTCCTGCTCAATAACGAGATGACCGACTTCGACTTCAGCGGCCCGCACCCGAACGTGCCGGAAGCTGGCAAGCGTCCCCGTTCGAGCATGTCGCCGCTGATCGCCTTCAAGGACGGCAAGCCGGCCTTCACCATCGGCAGCCCGGGCGGCGCGACCATCATCACGACGGTGCTGCAGTCCGTGTTCAACTACCTCGATCTGGGCATGCCGATGGACCAGGCCATCAACGCGCCGCGCATCAGCGAACAAAACAAGGACGCCGGCGCCGAAGTCGAACCGGGCTTCCCCGCCAGCGCCCAGGCTCTGGCACTGGCCAGGTACGGCCACAAATGGGACAAGCAGGACGAGGAAATCGGCGCCGCCAACGCCATCGTCTTCAACCCCGACGGCACCGTGACGGCCGTCAGCGAAGGCGCGCGCCACGGCGTGGGCACGGCGCTGGTGCAGCGCAAAGGGCACTAGGAGTCTGCGCGGCAGAAAATTGATGTCATCCAAAGCAGCGGGGTAAACGT
>JAZJYP010000092.1:0-25827 GCA_040390345.1 Pseudomonadota bacterium
TGTCCCCGATTTGTCCAGTTGCCGGGTTTGACCCCACGGTTTATTTGATGGGCAGCTTGGTGGTGTTCTTGACTTCTTCCATCACGGCATAGGTGTGGGTTTCGCGCACGCCTTTTTGCAGCAGCGTCTTGCCGAGGAATTCGCGGTAGGCCGCCATGTCCTTCACGCGCGCCTTGACCAGGTAGTCAAAACCGCCGGCCACCATATGACATTCCAGTACCTCTGGTATCAGTTGTACGCTATTCTTGAAGGCATCGAAGACTTCGGGCGTGGTGCGGTCGAGCACTACCTCGATGAAAACCAGCAGCGACACGTCCAGCAGTTGGGGATTGAGCTGGGCCGTATAGCCCATGATATAGCCCGATTCATGCAGCTTGCGCACCCGCTCGAGGCAGGCGGCCGGCGATAAATTCACGCGCGCCGCTAATTCGACATTGCTGATGCGTCCATCGCTCTGCAATTCGGATAGAATCTTCTTGCTAATCTTGTCCAGCATCGTCTCGTCTCCAAATTAATTTTATTTGGTCAAATTGTCTCACCAAAAACTATCTATGGCTAGTCTTCTGTAATACCAGAATTAATCCAGAAGAATTCGCTCTACAATCGAATCATATTATTGTGCAGCATTGCCCCCGCTCGCCCCTTCGCGGCCGCTGGGAGGGGCTTTGCCGCGCAATCTCGTCTTTTTTGATCTTTTTTAGAGCTGACCATGTCCACTTCCTTCGTCCCGTTCCAGGCGCTCATCGCCGAAATCAAGCCCGAGCAAAGCGCCTTGCGCGCCGCCATCACGGCGGCCTACCGCCGCGACGAACACACCGCCGTCCAATGGCTGCTGGCCCAGGGCGCCACCGCCCTGCCCGCAGCCCACACCCTGGCGCACCGCCTGGTGTCGGCCGTGCGCGAAAAGCGCACGCGCTCGTCCGGCGTGGACGCACTGATGCACGAATTCTCGCTGTCCTCGGAAGAGGGCGTGGCGCTGATGTGCCTGGCCGAAGCGCTGCTGCGCATCCCTGACAGCGAAACGGCCGACCGCCTCATCGCCGACAAGATCAGCAAGGGCGACTGGCGCAAGCACCTCGGTGAATCGCCTTCGCTGTTCGTCAACGCCGCCACCTGGGGCTTGCTCATCACGGGCAAACTGGTCGATACCAGCAGCGAGCAGGGCCTCGGTTCGGCCATCTCGCGCCTGATCACCAAGGGCGGCGAACCCTTGATCCGCAAGGGCGTGGACCTGGCCATGCGCATGCTGGGCAACCAGTTCGTCACCGGCCAGACGATTGAAGAGGCGATCAAGAACAGCCGCGACAATGAAGCGCGCGGCTACCGCTATTCCTACGACATGCTGGGCGAGGCGGCGCTGACGGAAGCGGATGCCATCAACTACTACGCCTCCTACGAGCAGGCGATCCACGCCATCGGCAAGGCCTCGAACGGGCGCGGCATCAAGGACGGCCCGGGCATCTCGGTCAAGCTCTCGGCCCTGCACGCGCGCTACAGCCGCGCCCAGCATGCGCGCGTGATGGGCGAACTGCTGCCCAAAGTGAAGGCGCTGATCGTGCTGGCCAAGCAGTACAACATCGGCCTGAACATCGACGCGGAAGAAGCGGACCGCCTCGAAATCTCGCTCGACATGATGGAGGCGCTGGCCTTCGACGCCGACCTGGCCGGCTTCGAGGGGATCGGCTTCGTGGTGCAGGCTTACCAGAAGCGCTGTCCCTTCGTGCTTGACTACCTGGTCGACCTGGCCAAGCGCAGCGGCCGTAAATTCATGGTCCGCCTGGTCAAGGGCGCCTACTGGGACGCGGAAATCAAGCGCGCCCAGGTCGACGGCATGAGCAGCTATCCGGTCTACACGCGCAAGGTCTACACCGATGTGTCCTACCTCACTTGCGCGCAAAAACTGCTGGCCGCGACCGACGTGATCTACCCGCAGTTCGCCACCCACAATGCGCACACGCTGTCCGTCATCTACACCTGGGCGAAAGAAAAGGGCGTCGAGAACTATGAGTTCCAGTGCCTGCACGGCATGGGCGAAACGCTGTACGACCAGGTCGTCGGCAAAGAGAACCTGGGCAAGGCCTGCCGTATTTATGCGCCCGTCGGTTCGCACGAAACGCTGCTGGCCTACCTGGTGCGCCGCCTGCTGGAAAACGGCGCCAACTCCTCCTTCGTCAACCAGATCGTCGACGAAAAAGTGCAGATCGATTCGCTCATCGCCGATCCCTTCGAAGCGAGCCGCGCCCAGCGCGCGCAGCCGCATCCGGCCATTCCGCTGCCACTGAACCTGTTCGGTGACGAGCGCAAGAACTCCGTCGGCTTCGACCTGGCCAATGAAGACGTGCTGCGCACCCTGGCCGGCGCGCTGTCGGCCAAGCGCGACTGGGTCGCCGCCCCCCTGATCGATGGCGCCGTGCCGCAAGGCCTGGCCCAGGCGCCGGTGGTCAATCCGGCCAATGCGGGCGACATCGTCGGCTACGTCTGCGAAGCCTCGGCCCACGACGTGCAAATCGCCCTGGCCAGCGCCACGGCCTATGCGATGGACTGGCAGACGACGGCGCCATCGGTGCGTGCCGATGTGCTGGCCCGCGTGGCCGACCTGTTCGAAGACCACACGCCGGAACTGATGGCGCTGGCCATTCGCGAGGCGGGCAAATCGCTGCCGAACGCGATTGCCGAAATCCGCGAAGCGGTCGATTTCCTGCGCTACTACGCGGCCCAGGTGCATGGCACGGCCAATGTGCTCGCGCTCGGCCCCGTCACCTGCATCAGCCCATGGAACTTCCCGCTGGCCATTTTCACTGGCCAGGTCGCGGCCGCGCTGGCCGCCGGTAACGTGGTGCTGGCCAAACCGGCCGAACAGACGCCGCTGATCGCGCACCGCGCCGTGCAGCTGTTCCACGAAGCAGGCGTGCCACTGGGCGCCCTGCAATTCCTGCCTGGCCGCGGCGAAGTCGTCGGCGCAGGCTTGTGCAACGACCCGCGCGTCAAAGGGGTGATCTTCACCGGTTCGACCGAAGTGGCGCAGCTGATCAACCGCACCCTGGCCAAACGCGCCGTGTTCGAATCATCCGATATTCCGCTGATCGCCGAGACGGGCGGCCAAAACGCCCTGATCGTCGATTCGTCGGCGCTGCCGGAACAAGTGGTGCAGGACGTGATGAGCTCCGCCTTCGATAGCGCAGGCCAGCGCTGCTCGGCGCTGCGCGTGCTGTTCCTGCAAGACGAAATCGCCGACAAGACCGTGCGCATGCTCAAAGGGGCGATGGCCGAACTGCGCGTGGGCAGCCCGGACCGCCTGGCCACCGATATCGGCCCCGTCATCGACGCCGAAGCGCAGCAGAACCTGCTGTCGCACATCGAGAAAATGAAGGCGACGGCGAAGAGCCATTTCGCGCTGCCGCTACCGGCACTGGACGGCACCTTCGTGCCGCCAACGGTGCTCGAAATCGGTTCGATGGCCGAACTGAGCAAGGAGGTGTTTGGCCCCGTGCTGCACGTGATCCGTTACCAGCGTGCGGAACTGCCCGCCCTGATCGACGCCATCAACGCCTCCGGCTTCGGCCTGACCCTGGGCGTCCATTCGCGTATCGATGAAACGATTGACTTCGTCGCCGCGCGCGCCCACGTGGGAAATATCTACATCAACCGCAATATCGTCGGCGCCGTCGTCGGCGTGCAGCCCTTTGGCGGCGAAGGCAAATCGGGCACCGGCCCCAAGGCGGGCGGTCCGCTCTACCTGAAGCGCCTGCAGCGCAACGCGCCGGCGCTGACCCAGCACGAGCGCCAGGCCACGCCAGGCCTCGAAGCCCTGCTGGGCTGGGCCAAGACCCATGGCCACCAGCGCGTGGTCACGCTGGCCGAACAATACATGCGCACGACCTTGCTGGGCACAATATTGACGCTGCCGGGCCCGACGGGCGAACGCAACACCCTGTCCTTCGCCGCGCGCGGCGCCGTGCTGTGCGCCGCCACCGATATCGGCGTGCTGCTCAACCAACTGGCCGCCGTGCTCGCGACGGGCAACACCGCCGTCGTCGTGGCCCACTCGGCCAACGTGATTCCGGAAGGCTTGCCGGCGGCGGTGAAGGAACGTGTGAAATTCGTCGGCAATGTTGATGGATGCGACCACCCATTCCAGGTGGCGCTGGTGGAATCTGCGCTGGTCAACACCCTGCGACCAGCGCTGGCCGCGCGTGACGGTGCCATCATCGGGATCATCGACACCTCGGAAGAAGGTGCGATCCCGCTGTGGCGTCTCGTGGCCGAACGCGCGCTGTGTGTCAACACGACCGCAGCGGGCGGCAACGCAAGCCTGATGACCTTGGGCTTGTGACGACCAACCTTGGAGGATGACATGATTGTAGGCGTACCAAAGGAAATCAAGAACCACGAGTACCGGGTCGGCATGACGCCACCGTCGGTGCGCGAACTGACCTCGCGCGGGCACCAGGTGCTGGTGCAGAAAGACGCGGGCCTGGAGATCGGCCTGGCCGATGAACAGTATGTCGCCGCCGGCGCCAGCATCGTCGATACCGCCAAGGAAATCTTTGCGCGCGCCGAGATGATCGTCAAGGTCAAGGAACCGCAGCCCGAAGAATGCGCGATGCTGCGCGAAGGCCAGATCCTCTACACCTACCTGCACCTGGCGCCGGACCCGGAACAGACCGCAGCCCTGGTCAAGTCGGGCGCCATCTGCATCGCCTACGAAACCATCACCGGTGTTGGCGGCGGCTTGCCCCTGCTGGCGCCGATGAGCGAAGTGGCAGGGCGCATGGCCATCCAGGCCGGGGCGGCCCACCTGGAAAAATCCAAGGGCGGCATGGGCTTGCTGCTGGGCGGCGTGCCGGGCGTGGCGGCCGGCCACATCGTCATCATCGGCGCCGGCGTGGTCGGCACCAATGCCTTGCAGATGGCGGTGGGCACGGGTGCCCGGGTGACTGTGCTCGACAAGAGCATCGAGCGCCTGCGCCAGCTCGATTTGATCTTCGGCAACCGCATTTCGACCCTGTTCTCGAATGAACACGCGATCGAAGAGTCGGTGCTGGCGGCGGACCTGGTCGTCGGCGGTGTGCTCGTGCCCGGCGCGGCAGCGCCAAAATTGGTAACGCGCAGCATGATTTCACGCATGAAGCCGGGCGCGGTCGTCGTCGACGTGGCCATCGACCAGGGCGGCTGCTTCGAAACCTCGCATGCCACCACCCATGCCGATCCGACCTTTATCGTCGACGGTGTGGTGCACTACTGCGTGGCGAATATGCCGGGCGCCGTGGCCCGTACTTCGACTTTTGCGCTCAATAACGCCACCATCGGCCACGCCATCGCGCTGGCCGGCAAAGGCTGGCAAAAGGCACTGCGCGACGATCCCCACCTCAAGGCCGGTTTGAACGTCTGCAAGGGCAAGGTGACCTACAGCGCCGTGGCCAAGGCCCTGGGCTACGATGTCACCCCGGCCGACAGCCTGCTCGACTAATCTGCCGCAAAACGCCTGACGATATGGAAGGCGTACTGCGCGGCGACTGACTTCACGAAACGCATGAAGTCGGTCGCCGCGTTTTCATTGGCGTTGTCGGAAATGGTCCGGATGACGCCGAAGGGGATGCCCAGCTCAAAACACACCTGGGCCACCGCCGCCCCCTCCATTTCCACGGCCAGCAAACCCGGCAATTGTCGGTTCAATTCACTGATGCGGGCGGCAGCGCTGACAAACTGGTCGCCGCTGGCCACCAGGCCCCGGTGCACCTTCGGCCGGTGCAGCCTGAATTCCTGGCGCTCGCCGGCGTCGATCACGTCCTCAAAATCGTGGTCCAGGAAATCCTGGGCGGCGGCGGCGAGCCGATTGCTGGTCTTGACGTCGGACTGGAAGTGGGACAAGCCCGTCAGCGGCACTTCAAAACGGGGAAACAGGGGACTGGCATCCATATCGTACTGGGCCAGGGATTCGGCGACCACAATATCGCCCACATGGACGCCAGGATCGCCTGAACCGGCGACGCCGGTAAAAATGATGTGGGTAACTTCGAACTTTTCCACAAGCATGGTCGCTGTCATGGCTGCGGCAACCTTGCCAATTCGCGACAGAACGCACACAGCGTCGATTTCTCCGACTTTTCCTACCCAGTAGTCACGCATGCCATGCGTGAGCTTGGCGGGGCCTTGCATGGCTTCCACGAGTCCCTGTTGTTCTTCTTGCAAAGCACTGATGATTCCAAGGCGCATTTTTTGCACTTTCCCCGCTGAATGGTTGTTTTATATAAAGAGTATATATATAAACATAGTAGTGATAGTAAACGTGCATGCTTGTGTGGATAAGTCCAAAAACCTGTTTGTTTACATCGCTCTATCGTCCGCAAAACCGCTTGGACAAGCTGCGTAAGAATCCGGGATGAAACTGGGACAAATTGACGCCGGTGGACAAATCGGGACGTTCTTAACAAGCCATCCTGTGGATATCCAGCGCCTTATCCACAGTCTGCCTGCGCAAGAGCAGCATTTCTTCCAATTCTTCGGCATAGACGGGTTTGCTGAACAGATATCCCTGGCCAAAATCGCAACCCGCCTTGGTCAGCAACTCCAATTGTTCTTCGGTTTCAATCCCTTCGGCGACGACTTTCATGTCCAGCTTGTGCGCCATCAGGATAATGGCTTCGCACAAGATCACGCCGTCAGAGCCGGCCTGCAGGCTGGAGACAAAGGACGGATCAATTTTCAGATAATCGATATCGAAGCTTTTCATGAAGGACAAGGAGGAATAGCCACGCCCGAAATCGTCGAGCGAGACTTGCATGCCAACGTCGCGACAGGCCAGCAAGTGATCCGTCACCGTCGAATTTGCGTGCTCGAGCAACTCCTCGGTCACTTCGATGATGACGCTGCTGCCTTTTAAGCCGATCTCGGCCAGGTAGGCCAGCCATTCTTCGTATTGGATACCGCCATCGCGAAATTGCATGGCCGATTTGTTGACGCACACCTGGAATTCACCGCCCATGACTTCTTGCAGGCGCTTGACTTCGGCGGCAGCCTGGCGGAACACCCAATCGCCAATCTGCAAAATCAAGCCCGATGTTTCCGCCACTCCCAGGAAGTCGCCCGGGCTGAGCAGGCCGCGCGTGGGATGTTGCCAGCGTACCAGTGCTTCAGCCTTGTGTACATCGCCTGTCTTGAGGTCGACGATCGACTGGTACAGGACGCGCAATTGTTCGCCTTGCAAGGCATTGCGCAATTCCGCGGTCAGGAGGGAGCGCGCCTGGCTGGCTTCCTGCATGAATGGGGCAAAATAGTTGTAACGGTTGCGGCCCTGGTCTTTGGCACTGTACATGGCCTGGTCGGCGTTTTTCAGCAAGATGTCGACCGTGTCGCCATCGTCCGGATACAGCGTGATTCCGATGCTCGCTGAAATATAAGCTTGATTGTCGCCCAGCTTGAATGGCTCGATCATGCTCGCCAGCAAAGCTTCAGCGATGCGCACAGGATCAGCCGCGTCTTTCAGTTCACTCAGGATGATCGTGAATTCGTCGCCACCAAGCCGGGAGACGGTGTCGGTGCCGCGTATGCAGACCGACAAGCGATGCGCCGCTTCCTTCAGCAAGGTATCGCCCAGGTCGTGGCCAAGCGTGTCGTTGATTTCCTTGAAATGATCGAGGTCGATGAAGATCAGGGCCATCGGCAGGTTCGAGCGGTCCGTTTTCTTCATCTCCATGCGTAAATGCTCATGGAAAAGGCGCCGGTTGGGCAAGCCGGTCAGTCCATCGAAATTGGCTTGCTTCCAGATCAGTTCTTCCGTTTCCTTCTTCTTGGTGATGTCCGAGAACAAGGCGACGCGGCGCACCACCTTGCCGGCATCGTCATATACGGAATTGAAATTGATTGAAATCAGGTAGTTATCGCCATTCTTGTGGCGATTCCAGATTTCACCTGCCCACTGGCCAGTGCGGCCGATGCTTTTACGGATCTGGTTGAAGAATTCTTCATCGTGGCGCTCCGAGGCCAGTTCGCTCAGGTGCTTGCCGATGACTTCGTCGAGCCGATAGCCCGACAAGCGCGAGAACGAAGCATTGACCGTGACGATGGTGCCGTCCGGATTGGTGATCATCATCCCTTCGCTCGTATGTTCGTAGACCAGGGAAGCGAGCAGGCGAGACTCTTCGGCCTGCTTGCGTTCCGTGATGTCTTCAACGGTGACAAAAATGCCGATTGTCACGCCATGGCTGTTCTTGTCCGGGACATAGGTGACTGAATCCCAGCAGGTCCTGTCATGCCGCTTGACGCAACGATCGAAATGCATGGTTTCGCCACGCAAGGCTGCCTTGATCCTGTCCTGGGACAGTTCATAGGTTTGCTGGCCAATGACATCGACGATGCGCATTCCCGGAATCAGGTGGTAGGCAATGCCGAAGAAGTGGACATAGTACTCATTTGCGAAGGTAAATCGCTCATTCTGGTCGATGTGACCGATCAGGATGGGCAAATTATTGGTCACCGTGCGCAGTCGTTTCTCACTTTCCTGCAGTTTCAGTTCCGTCGCCCGGCTGGCATCATAGAGTTTGCGGAAGCGGCATTGCCGCTCTTCCTGGGTCTGGTAAGTCCTGAGGGCCAGCTGCGCCGACAGGATCATGACGATGATCATCAACAGCAAGCCAAGGCCACTGACGATGAAACTGCGGTCGACACCAAGCTGGGTGATGCCGACAGCGACGATCAGGGGCATGCCGGCCAGGGCACGATAGCTGTACACCCTTTCGAGCTGGTCGACCTTGCTGTCACCACGATAAGTTCCTTCCGATTGACTTTGGACATGCTGGAACAGATCAGCCTCGCTCACATCTCTGGCGAACGAGGATTCAAAGTCTGGAGCACGGGCAATGATCTTGCCATCTCGGTGAAGCAGGGCAATCGTGACATTGGTATTGAAACGCGAGTCTTCAAAAATCTTGCCAAAACGTTCGGCATTGATCGGCGCTGCTATGACACCAAGGAATTTTCCATCGCTGCTCTCGACACGGCGGCTGATGAAAAAGACCTTTTGCTTGCTGGCTTTACCGGTTACCGGTGCGCCGACAAAGAGTCCCTGTCCCTGGTTTTCCAAGTGGAATTTGAAATAGTCGCGATCGAGGTAGGAGATACCGCCAACGGCCAGGTCGTTCGAGGTGGCGACGCCCTTGCCTTTGGCATCGATGTAGATATTCCAGAAATCGTCGGCAAAGATGTTGCTGCGCGAAGCGAGCAAGGCTTTGATGGTCGCAGGTAATTCGCGCTTGTCGGCAGGCAAGAGCTTGATGGCATTCGAGAAACTGACCAGGGACAGGTCGGCAAAGTGGATCGAATAGAGCACATTCGCTTCAATGGCACGCACGAAGGTCTGGGTCTGGCTGCGTTGTGCGAGCTCGTTCTGGGCATGGTTGGAACGTAGTTCCCAAATGACAATGCCGATGGCCAGCAAGGCCATGCCGAGTAGTCCAAGCATCAAACGGCTGCGAAAGCGCAGGTAAGCCTGGGACAGGGGAATCGTCGGTTCGGTCTCGGGAGTGCTCATGGAACGCAAACTCCTGCTTTGTGTCGGTTCAGTATAGGGGAATCAGATTCCTGTGACCAACAGTTTCGGCTTTTTCGCAGCGCAGCCTGAAGCTTGTTTGTTTACTTAAATAGTTTGTATATAAGCATAGTAGTAGTTGTTAACGCAGGCCTGTTTCTGTGGATAACAGGGAAATTATCCACAGAATCATCAGCTTGGAAGACGTATAAGCCGGTTACTTAGTCTGTATGCCGGAAGAACATTTTCTGGACAAAATTTGGCATGTGCATAAAGTCAAGATTATCCACAATTGGTACCTGTGGATATTCATAGACTTATCCACACGTGGTAATCTTGTTGCAGAGCTATCATGGAGGCAGGTTTTGGAATCAGCCGGCGAATTCGACTACATCATCGTGGGTGCGGGAACAGCAGGCTGCCTGCTCGCCAACCGCCTCACCCGCAACAAGAACAAGACCGTGTTACTGCTCGAAGCCGGTGGGCGCGACGACTACCTGTGGATCCACATCCCGGTCGGTTACCTGCACTGCATCGGCAACCCCCGCACCGACTGGATGTACAACACCGAAGCCGATCCGGGCCTGGAAGGGCGCAGCCTGATCTATCCGCGCGGCAAGGTTCTGGGCGGCAGCTCTTCGATCAATGGCATGATTTACATGCGCGGCCAGTCGCAGGATTACAACCGCTGGGCGCAGCTGACAGGTGATCCGGGCTGGGCCTGGGACAGCGTTTTGCCCCTGTTCATGAAAACCGAGGATTACCACGGCGGCAGCGGCCCGGCCCATGGCATCGGCGGCGAATGGCGGGTGGAAAAGCAGCGCTTGTCCTGGGAAATTCTCGATGCCTTCCGCGAGGCGGCGGCGGAAACGGGCATCCGCAAGACGCTCGATTTCAACGGTGGCGATAACGAAGGCTGTGCCTATTTCGACGTCAATCAGAAACGCGGCATTCGCTGGAATACGGCCAAGGCTTTCCTGAAGCCGGTTTCGGGGCGGGCCAATTTGACGATCATGACGGGCTGCCACGTGGAACGCCTGGTGCTGGACGAGGGCAAGGTGTGCCGGGGCGTGGTTTTTACCGGTGGCGGTTCTCGCTGGCAAGCCAATGCCCATGCCGAGGTCCTCCTGACGGCGGGGGCGGTGGGTTCGCCGCAGATCCTGCAGTTGTCGGGCATCGGGCCGGCGCCCCTGTTGCAGCAACATGGGATTGGCGTCGCAGTCGATGCGCCCGGTGTAGGCGACAACCTGCAGGACCATTTGCAGCTGCGCATGATCTTCAAGGTTGACGGTGCGCGCACCCTGAATACGACAGCCGCGAGCTGGTACGGGAAGATGAAGATCGGAATGGAATACACCTTCTTCCGCAGTGGTCCGATGTCGATGGCGCCATCCCAGCTCGGCGCCTTTGCCCGTTCCGACCCTGGCCAGGCGAGCCCGAACCTGCAATACCACGTGCAGCCCTTGTCGCTGGAAAAATTTGGCGACCCGCTGCATGCATTCCCGGCGTTTACGGCGAGTGTGTGCAATTTGCGCCCGAGCTCGCGCGGCCATGTACGGCTGGCTTCGGGCGACGCTTATGCGGCACCAAAAATTACGCCGAATTACCTCAGCACCGAGGAAGACCGCAAGACCGCGGCGGCGGCGCTCAAACTGACACGTCGGATCGTCGATGCGCCGGCGCTCAAGCGTTTCAAGCCCGTCGAATTCAAGCCAGGCGTGGATTTCCAGAGCGAGGAAGAGCTGGCCGCTGCGGCGGGAAAAATTGGCACGACCATTTTCCATCCGGTCGGCACCTGCAAGATGGGCCGCACGGACGACCCGATGGCTGTCGTCGACAGCGAACTGCGTGTGATCGGCGTGCAGAACTTGCGTGTGGTCGATGCGTCGGTGATGCCATTGATCACCTCTGGAAACACCAACTCTCCCACCTTGATGATTGCAGAACGTGCAGCACAATTGATTTGCCAGTGGTAGTTATACGGTATTGTGACGCAAAATCGTTGTGTGTATTATCTAAACAAAAAGCTTTTCAAAGCGGTATGAAAATAATCTGGAGACACAATGGCAGACGTCATCTTGGAAACAAGGAAGTTGACCAAGGAGTTCAAGGGATTTACCGCCGTCAATGACGTGAACCTCAAAGTTCAGCGTGGGCAAATCCATGCGCTGATTGGCCCGAACGGCGCAGGCAAAACCACCTGCTTCAACCTGTTGACCAAGTTTCTCGTGCCCACCTCCGGGCAGATCCTGTTCAATGGCCGTGACATTACCCAGGACAAGCCGGCGCAGATCGCGCGCCAGGGCATCATCCGTTCCTTCCAGATTTCCGCGGTCTTCCCCCACCTGACCGTGCTGCAAAATGTGCGCATCGGCTTGCAGCGCGAGCTCGGCACCTCGTTTCAGTTCTGGAAGAGCGAGCGCTCGCTGAGCGCCCTCAATGACCGCGCCATGGCCTTGCTGGCGGAGGTGGACCTGAGCGAATTTGCCGACACCGTTACCGTTGACATGCCCTACGGCCGCAAGCGCGCGCTGGAAATCGCCACCACCCTCGCGATGCAGCCGGAACTGATGTTGCTCGACGAACCGACCCAGGGCATGGGCCACGAAGACGTGCACCGCGTCACCGAGCTGATCAAGAAAGTGTCGGCCGGGCGCACCATCCTGATGGTCGAACACAATATGAATGTCGTGTCCGGCATTTGCGACACGATTTCGGTGCTGCAGCGCGGCGCCATGCTGGCCGAAGGCAGTTATGCCGAGGTGTCGAAGAATCCGCAAGTGATGGAAGCCTATATGGGCACGGCGAGCGCCGAACTGGAAGGGGCGCACTGATGGCCAATGTGCTGGAAATTTCGAACCTGCAAGCCTGGTATGGCGAATCGCACATCCTGCACGACGTGAGCCTGAGCGTGAAAGAGGGCGAGGTCGTCACCCTGCTCGGGCGCAATGGCGCCGGCCGCACCACGACCTTGCGCGCCATCATGGGCCTGACCGGGGCGCGCAAGGGCTCCATCAAGATCAACGGCGTCGAGGCGATCGGCCTGCCGACGCACAAGGTGGCGCACCTGGGCGTGGGCTATTGTCCGGAAGAGCGGGGCATTTTCTCGTCGCTCTCGACCGAGGAAAACCTGCTGCTGCCGCCGCTGCTGGCCAGCAAGGAAAAGGGCATGTCGGTCGACGAGATCTACGCGATGTTTCCCAACCTGCTAGAACGCAAGCACAGCCAGGGCACGCGCCTGTCCGGTGGCGAACAGCAGATGCTGGCCGTCGCGCGCATCCTGCGCACGGGCGCGCGCTTGTTGCTGCTCGACGAGATCTCCGAGGGCCTGGCCCCCGTCATCGTCCAGGGCCTGGCGCGCATGATCACGACCCTGAAAGCCAAGGGTTACACCATCGTCATGGTGGAACAGAATTTCCGGTTTGCCGCGCCGCTGGCCGACCGGTTTTATGTGATGGAGCATGGCCAGGTTGTTGAAACGGTCGCTTCGTCGGAATTGAGCGCCAAGATGCCGGTCCTGACCGAGCTGCTTGGTGTGTAAGCATTACCTGCCCACTAACGGAGACAATATGAAACGTACAGCAATCGCCATTGCCGCCACCGCCGCGGCCCTTTCCTTCCCGGCCCACGCGCAGGTCTCGGGTGACGTGATCAAGATCGGCATGATTACCGATATGTCGGGCGTGTACGCCGACATCGACGGCCTGGGCGGCGTGGAAGCGGTGAAGATGGCGATTGCCGATGCGGGCGGCAATATCAAGGGCAAGAAGATCGAGCTGGTCACGGCCGACCACCAGAACAAGGCCGACATCGCCGCCAGCAAGGCGCGCGAATGGTTCGACCAGCAGGGTGTCGACCTGCTGATCGGCGGCACCAACTCGGGCGCCAACCTGGCCATGGCCAAGGTCGCGGCGGAAAAGAAGAAGGTCTTCATCTCGATCGGCGCCGCCTCGGCCCGCCTGACCAATGAAGAATGCTCGCCTTACACCGTGCACTACGCCTACGACACCGTGGCGCTGGCGCGTGGCACCGGCGGCGCCATCGTCAAGCAGGGCGGCAAGTCCTGGTATTTCCTGACGGCGGACTATGCTTTTGGCGCGTCGCTGGAAAAAGACACCTCGGACGTGATCAAGGCCAACGGCGGCACCATCATCGGCGCCGTCAAGCACCCGCTCAATGCCTCGGACTTCTCGTCCTTCCTGCTGCAGGCGCAATCGTCGAAAGCCCAGATCCTGGGCCTGGCGAACGCCGGCGGCGACACGATCAACTCGATCAAGGCGGCCAACGAATTCGGCATCACCAAGTCGATGAAGCTGGCCGGCTTGCTGATGTTCATCAACGACGTGCACTCGCTGACCTTGAACCTGACCCACGGCATGTACCTGACCGACGGCTGGTACTGGGATATGAACGAAGACACGCGCAACTGGTCCAAGCGCTACTTCGCCAAGATGAAGAAGGAGCCGTCGATGCTGCAAGCGGCCGACTATTCCGCCACGACGGTCTACCTGAATGCGGTGAAAGCGATCGGTACCGACGATGCCGACAAGGTCATGGCCCAGATGAAGAAGACCAAGATCCACGACATGTTCACCAAGGATGGCGAGATCCGTCCGGACGGGCGCATGGTGCACGACATGTACCTGATGGAAGTGAAGAAGCAGGCCGATTCCAAGTATCCATGGGACTACTTCAAGGTCGTCCAGACCATCCCGGGCGCCCAGGCTTACACCACCAAGGCCGAAACCAAGTGCACGCTCTGGAAGTAAGCTGATGGAAATCTTCGGGGTGCCGCTGCAGGCAATGATGAGCCAGCTCTTGCTTGGACTGGTCAATGGTTCGTTTTACGCGATGCTCTCGCTGGGGCTGGCCGTCATTTTCGGCCTGCTCAATGTGATTAACTTTTCACATGGCGCGCTCTACATGGTCGGGGCTTTCCTGGCGTGGATGGGCATGTCCTATTTCGAGCTGAACTACTGGGTCATGCTGGCCGTGGCACCCCTGCTGGTGGGAGCGTTCGGCATCCTGATCGAGAAGACCATGCTGCGCTGGCTCTACCAGCTGGACCACCTGTATGGCCTGTTGCTGACCTTCGGCATCACGCTGCTGCTCGAAGGGGTATTCCGCTCCTTCTACGGCGTCTCCGGCCAGCCCTACAGCGTGCCGGACCAGCTGGCCGGCGCCGTCAACCTCGGCTTCATGGTCTTGCCGATCTACCGCGCCTGGGTGGTGTTCGCCTCGCTGTCGGTTTGCCTGGCCACCTGGTACGTGATCGAAAAGACCAAACTCGGTTCGTATCTGCGCGCCGGCACCGAGAACCCGAAGCTGGTGGAAGCCTTCGGCATCAACGTGCCGCTGATGGTGACGCTGACCTACGGCTTCGGCGTCGCTTTGGCGGGCTTTGCAGGGGTGCTGGCGGCCCCGATCATCCAGATCTCTCCCCTGATGGGGTCGAACCTCATTATCGTCGTGTTCGCCGTTGTGGTGATCGGCGGCATGGGCTCGATCATGGGCTCGATCGTCACCGGCCTGGGCCTGGGCGTGATCGAAGGCCTGACCCGGGTGTTTTACCCGGAAGGCTCGGAAGTGGTCGTCTTCGTGGTGATGGTCATCGTGCTGTTGCTGCGCCCTGCCGGCCTGTTCGGCAAAGAGAAGTGAAGGGGAGTGCTGGATGAATAGAAGAATCGGTTTTGGACTGGCGCTGGCCGTGGCCCTGGCGGCGCCGTTCATCGGCTATCCGGTGTTCCTGATGAAGTTGCTGTGCTTTGGCTTGTTTGCCTGCGCCTTCAATTTGCTGATCGGCTTTACCGGCTTGCTGTCTTTCGGGCACGCTGCCTTCTTTGGCGCCGCCGGCTACGTGGCCGGTTATTTGCTGCTGGAAAAGGGCGTGCCGTTCGAGCTGGGTATTCTTGGCGCGGTCGCCGGCAGCGCCCTGGTAGGTCTCGTGATGGGTGCGCTGGCTATCCGTCGTGCCGGCATTTATTTCTCGATGATCACTTTGGCCCTGGCCCAGATGGTGCATTTCGTGGCCTTGCGGGCTTCGTCGATTACCCATGGCGAAGACGGTTTGCAAGGTGTGCCGCGCGGTAAGTTGCTGGGCATGGTCGACCTGTCGAACGACTTGACGATGTACTACGTGGTGCTGGCCATCGCCATTGCCGGCTTTGCGCTGATCATGCGTACCGTGCATTCGCCGTTCGGCCAGGTGCTCAAGGCAATCAAAGAAAACGAACCGCGCGCCATTTCCCTCGGTTACGACGTGGACAAGTACAAGCTGGTCGCCTTTGTGTTGTCGGCGGCGCTGGCGGGCCTCGCCGGTGCCACCAAGACGGTCGTGCTGGGCTTCGAGACCTTGACGGACGTGCATTGGTCGATGTCCGGCCTGGTGATCCTGATGACCCTGGTAGGGGGCATGGGCACCTTGGTCGGACCCATTCTCGGCGCCTTCATCATCATCGCCATCGAAAACAAGCTGGGCGACTTCGGCACCTTCCTGACCGCCCAGACTGGCATTGAGTGGTTCACCAGCATTGGCGAGTCGGTCGGCATGGTGACTGGCCTGATCTTCATCACCTGCGTCTTGTTGTTCCGGCGCGGCATTGTCGGCGAACTGGGGGCATGGATGGCCCGCAAGAAGCCGGCCTAGAACGCGGCGGCGTAGATCGCGCGGGCGTCGTCCCGCGTGACTTCGCGAGGGTTGTTCCCCAACAGCCTGGTTTGCAACATCGCATCGTCGGCCAACCGGTCCAGATCGTTTTCTTCGATGCCCACTTGCTGGAGCGTCGTTTCAATCCCCGTCATCTTGGCGATTTGTTGCATTGCAACAATGAGTGCTTCGGCGCGTGCTTCCATCGTCCCGGCAACGTGAGGCACAACGACGCCGGCCAGTTCGGCATACAGCTTGGCCGCTTCCGGCAAGTTGAAGCGCAGGACGTGGGGCAGGACCAGGGAATTCGACAGGCCGTGCGGCACATGGAAAATGCCGCCGATCGGGTAGGCGAGTGCGTGCACGGCGGCGACCGGGGCGTTGGCGAAAGCCTGTCCGGCGAGGAAGGCGCCGAGCAGCATGCCCTGCCTGGCCATCAGGTTGGCGCCGTTTTCGCAGGCCGTCAGCAGATTGCTCGATAGCAATGTGAGCGCTTGGCGCGCCAGCATGTCGGACAGGGGATTCTTTTTGTGGCGGCTGGTGTAGGCCTCGATGGCGTGGACCATGGCGTCGATGCCGGTCGCGGCCGTGACCATGGGCGGCAGGCCGAGCGTGAGTTCGGCGTCGAGGATGGCCAGGTCGGCATACAGCTGGGGGGCGACGACGCCCATCTTGGTGGTGGCGCCGGTGGTGACGATGGCGATATTGGTCACTTCCGATCCGGTGCCGGCGGTGGTGGGCACCTGCACCAGCGGCAGGCGGTGGCCGCTGACATTGCCGATGCCGTAGGTTTGGGCGATGTCCTGGCTGCCTGGCGCCAGCACGGCGATCAGTTTGGCGACGTCCATCGAACTGCCACCGCCGAGGCCGATGACCAGGTCAATCTCGTGTTCACGGGCAAAGTCGACGGCCTGGAGGACGATCGCTTCCGGCGGATCGGCAACGACTTCCGCATAGACTTCGACGAAGAAGCCATGCTCCTCGAGGTGCAGGCGCGGGGCCTGCACCAGGCCGGTGGCGAGAAAGCCGGGGTCGGTGACGATGAGGGCGCGGCGCGGTCCGGGGAAGCGTGTGCGGATCAGGGCGCCGAGTTGGCGTGCGGCGCCGATTTCGGAGACGAGGTGGGGGACGGTGCTGAAGGCAAAGTTGGCGGTCATGGCTGTGGCGCGCGTGTTTGATTGTTTAGCAAGCTTACTCCAGCCTGCGACCGGCGACAACGCCGCTTTCGTTTCTTCATTACAATGGAAGGCTTGATCGGGAAGGGTGGGTGGGCATGGTGGATATTGCGTTGTTGGGTGGTGCGGCCTTCCTCGCCGGTTTGGTCGACGCCGTGGTTGGTGGCGGTGGGCTGATCCAGATTCCGGTCCTGTTCAATCTGTACCCGAAGGAGATCCCGGCGACGCTGCTCGGGACCAGCAAGTTTGCCGGCATCTTTGGCACCAGCGCTGCCGCCGTCAATTACGCGCGCCGGGTGCGGGTGGCCTGGAGTGCGGTGCTGCCGGCGGCACTGGCCGCTTTCGCCTTCTCGTTCGCGGGCGCCTACACCCTGACGCGTGTGCCTGCCGACTTCGTCCGTACCCTGCTTCCCTTTATCTTGTTGGCTGTGGCCATCTATACCTTCAGCAAGAAGGACCTTGGTACCGTCCACGCGCCCTTGCACTCGGGCTGGACCGAGAAGCTGGTGGCGGTGGGGGCGGGTGCGACGATCGGGTTTTACGACGGCTTCTTTGGCCCCGGCACCGGCAGCTTCCTGGTTTTCCTGTTTGTCCGTTGCTTCGGGTTCGACTTCCTCAGTGCCTCGGCGGCGGCCAAGGTAGTCAATGTTGCTTGCAACTTCTCGGCGCTGATGTGGTTCGGTTTTAGTGGCCACGTGCTCTGGCAACTGGGCGCGATGATGGCCGTCTGCCAGGTGCTTGGTTCCCTGGTTGGCACTAAGTTAGCAATTAAACACGGTAGCGTTTTTGTCCGGAAGTTGTTCCTGGCGGTGGTGTCCTGCCTGATCTTGAAGACCGGTTACTCTGCCATGATGCAGTGGTAAAGTTCCACGTGAAACAATTCTAGCGTGGCAAGCGCTTGTTTCACGTGAAACATTGTTGGCGCTAGAAGCCAAAATCTAGTGTCGAAAGAGTCGTCGGGGCAAAAAGACTCTATAATCCTGCCTCATACTCCTCGCTTTATCTATTCCACCATGCTCTTTCCTACAGAATTCGACGTGATCGTTGTCGGCGGCGGTCACGCCGGCACCGAAGCCGCCCTTGCTTCCGCCCGTATGGGACAGAAGACGCTACTGCTTACCCACAACATCGAGACGCTGGGCCAGATGTCCTGCAATCCCTCGATTGGCGGCATCGGCAAGGGCCACCTGGTCAAGGAAGTCGATGCCATGGGTGGCGCGATGGCCATCGCGACCGACGAGGCGGGCATCCAGTTCCGTATCCTGAACTCGTCCAAAGGCCCTGCCGTGCGCGCCACCCGCGCCCAGGCCGACCGCATCCTGTACAAGCAGGCCATCCGTTCGCGCCTGGAAAACCAGCCGAACCTGTGGCTGTTCCAGCAAGCCGTGGACGACCTGATGGTGGAGGGCGACCGTGTTGTTGGCGCCGTCACCCAGATCGGCTTGCAATTCCGGGCCCAGGCGGTCGTGTTGACTGCCGGGACTTTCCTCGACGGGAAGATCCATGTCGGCCTGCAAAACTACTCGGCCGGCCGCGCGGGCGACCCTCCGGCCATCTCCCTGTCGGCGCGCCTGAAGGAATTGAAACTGCCCCAGGGCCGCCTGAAAACCGGCACGCCGCCGCGCATCGATGGCCGCAGCATCGACCTGTCGGCCATGACGGAGCAGCCGGGCGACCTCGATCCAGTGCCGGTATTCTCGGTGATGGGCAATACCGCCATGCACCCGCGCCAGGTGCCGTGCTGGGTCACGCATACGAATGCCCAGACCCATGACATCATCCGCGCCGGCCTGGACCGCAGCCCGATGTACACCGGCGTCATCGAAGGGGTAGGGCCGCGCTATTGCCCGTCGATCGAAGACAAGATCCACCGCTTCTCGGGCAAGGAGTCGCACCAGATTTTCCTCGAGCCGGAAGGCCTGACGACCAATGAGTTCTACCCGAACGGCATCTCCACCAGCCTGCCATTCGACGTGCAGCTGGCCCTGGTGCGTTCGATGAAGGGCATGGAAAACGCTTTCATCCTGCGTCCCGGCTATGCCATCGAATACGATTACTTCGATCCGCGCGGCTTGAAGTCCTCGCTGGAAACACGCGCCATCCGCGGCCTGTACTTTGCCGGCCAGATCAACGGCACCACCGGCTACGAAGAAGCGGCGGCCCAGGGCATGCTGGCCGGTATCAACGCGGCGCTTCAAAGCCAGGGCAAGGACGCCTGGGTGCCGGGCAGGGCGGAAGCCTACCTCGGCGTGCTGGTCGACGACCTGACCACCCAGGGTGTGGCCGAGCCTTACCGCATGTTCACCAGCCGCGCCGAATACCGCCTGTCGCTGCGTGAAGACAACGCCGACATGCGCCTGACCGAGATCGGCCGCAAGCTCGGCGTCGTGGGCGACGCCCAATGGGCAGCCTTCGAGACCAAGCGCGAAGCCGTCGCCCGTGAACTGGAACGCCTGCGCTCGACCTGGGTCAACCCGCGCATCCTGGCCGCTGCCGAATCCGAGCGCGTGGTAGGGCAGGCGATCGAGCGTGAATATTCGCTGGCCGACCTGCTGCGCCGCCCTGGTGTGGATTACGAAAAACTGATGGGCCTGACCGGCATCGAAGGCCAGGCCCTGGCCGGTCCCGGTGTGATTGACCCGGCGGTAAAAGAACAGATCGAGATCCAGCTCAAGTATTCGGGCTATATCGAGCGCCAGGCCAAGGAGGTCGAGCGCCACGAGCACTACGAAAACCTGAAGTTGCCGGAAGGCCTGAACTACCTCGACATCACGGCCCTGTCGATCGAAGTGCGCCAGAAACTCGACAAGCAGCGTCCGGAAACCCTGGGCCAGGCATCAAGAATTTCTGGAGTGACACCCGCCGCAATCTCGCTTTTGCTGGTACATTTAAAGAAAAAAGGCTTCGGCGGTTTTGTGACCCTGCGTACGGAGAGCGCGGCCTGATGAAGCATTTCGACCGTGCCGTCCTTGGCCAGACCCTGGCTGCGGGCATCAAAGAACTGAAACTGGACTTCACCGAGCATCAACACGAGCAATTGCTGGACTACCTCGGGCTGCTGTCCAAGTGGAATGCGGTGTACAACCTGACCTCGGTGCGCGACCCCCTGCAAATGGTCACCCACCACCTGCTCGATTCGCTGGCCGCGGTGCCAGCCTTCGAGGGTGCGGTCAGCGTGCTCGATGTGGGGGCAGGGGGCGGATTGCCGGGCATCGTGCTGGCCATCGCCAAACCGGCCACGAAGATTGCACTGATCGACACGGTGCACAAGAAAACGGCCTTCCTGACGCAAGTGAAGGCCGAGCTGGGACTGTCCAACGTGACCGTGCACACGGCCCGCGTCGAGCAGTTGAAAGTGCCACACAAGTTCGACGTCATCACCTCCCGTGCTTTTGCGGACCTGTCGGACTTCGTCAATTGGTCAGGGCATCATTTGGCCGAGGGCGGTCAATTCATTGCTTTAAAAGGGGTGGCCCCTGCGGAGGAACAGCAAAGGCTGCCAGGCGAGTGGAAAGTGAGCGAATTGAGGCCTTTACAGGTGCCGGGGCTGCAAGCGGAACGACATCTCGTTTTCATAACGAGAACAAAGTAAATCATATAAACAGTATAAACGATTTATACTAGATATATTATTTAAATCAATTAAACGATTTCGATAGTATAAACAGTATCAATCGTTATTCTCGCGTCCAACGATAAGAACATACATGGCCAAAATTTTTTGCGTAGCAAACCAGAAGGGCGGCGTAGGCAAGACCACCACCACCGTGAACCTGTCGGCAGGCTTGGCCAAGCTGGACCAGCGCGTGCTGCTGGTCGACCTGGACCCGCAGGGCAATGCGACCATGGGCGCTGGCATCAACAAGGCGGGCCTGAAGGCCTCGACCTATGAAGTGCTGCTCGGCCAGGCTGACGTGGCCACGGCGCGCCAGCGCTCCGAGTCTGGCCGTTTCGACGTGCTGCCCTCGAACCGCGAACTGGCCGGCGCCGAAGTCGAGATGGTGGAACTGGAAAGCCGCGAGACGCGCCTCAAGGATGCACTCGCCGCCGTCGATAGCGAATACGACTTCATCCTGGTCGACTGCCCGCCAGCCCTGTCCATGCTGACCCTGAACGGCCTGTGCTCGGCCCATGGCGTGATCATCCCGATGCAGTGCGAGTACTACGCCCTGGAAGGCCTGTCCGACCTGGTCAACACGATCAAGAAGGTGCACGCCAACCTGAACCACGACCTGAAGATCATCGGCCTGCTGCGCGTGATGTTCGATCCGCGCATGACGCTGTCGCAGCAAGTGTCGGCCCAGCTCGAGCAGCACTTCGGCGACAAGGTCTTCAAGACCATCATCCCGCGCAATGTGCGCCTGGCCGAAGCGCCGTCCTACGGCGTGCCGGGGGTGGTGTTCGACTCGGCCTCCAAGGGCGCGCAGGCCTATATCGCCTTCGGCGCCGAAATGGTCGAACGAATCAAGACAATGTAAATCAAGGATTTGGAAAGTATTATGGCAACGAAAAAACTCAAGGGCCTCGGCCGCGGACTCGACGCACTGCTCGGCGGCGATGCCGACGTCACCCAGGACGCCGACCCCGGCACGCCGCACACCCTGCCCGTGTCGCTGATGCAAGCGGGCAAATACCAGCCGCGCACGCGCATGGACGAAGGCGCGCTCAATGAACTGGCTGCCTCGATCAAGTCGCAAGGCATCATGCAGCCGGTGCTGGTGCGCCCGATCAGCGGCAACAAGTACGAGATCATCGCCGGCGAGCGCCGCTTCCGCGCCGCCCAGCTGGCCGGCCTCGACACCATCCCCGTGCTGGTGCGCGACGTCGACGACCAGACCGCCGCCGCCATGGCCCTGATCGAGAACATCCAGCGCGAAGACCTCAATCCGCTCGAAGAAGCCCAGGGCATCGCCCGCTTGATCACCGACTTCCGCTTCACCCACGAGCAAGCCGCCAGCGCCGTCGGCCGTTCGCGCAGCGCCGTGTCCAACCTGCTGCGCCTGGTCAACCTGGCCCTGCCTGTGCAGACCATGCTCATGGCCGGCGACATCGACATGGGCCATGCGCGCGCCCTGCTCGCCGTCGACAACGCCACCCAGATTTCCCTGGCCAATGTCGTCGTCGCCAAGCGCCTGTCAGTGCGTGAAACGGAAAAGCTGGTCACCCGCACGATGGAAGAACTGGCCAACCCGGCCACGGCGCGCGCGCCGAAGGAAAAGTCCGGCGACATCGTGCGCCTGGAAGAAGAACTGTCGGACAAGCTGGCCACGCCGGTGCTGTTCAAGATGGGCAGCAAGGGCCGCGGCCAGATGATCATCGATTTCGCCGACCTCGACATCCTCGACGGCGTGCTTGCCCGCCTGCGCGCCTGAAAATCAAGATTGTTGATTAATCAAGGAGTTAGGGGGCCGCGGCCCCCTTCTTTTTTGTGTCATTTCCAAATGATGCAGTGCAGCGCCAATTGACTCGACATAGTAATAACACTTATAATCCCGCTGATTCACGTAATTCCTAGACCCGTAACACGGCTTTCACATGGCTGGCGCGAGAACAAAAAAATGCTGCGCATAGTCTCCCTGCAATTGATCGCAACAGTCGTCGCTGGCGCACTCGCCGCACTGCTGGGGGGATGGCCCGCGATGTTCTCGGCGGTATTAGGTGGTTTGTGCTGTGTCGTGCCCAATGGTTTGTTTGCGCTGCGCCTGTTCGCGAATGCGCAAAAACTGCAGGGGGCCGACCCGATGGCGTTTTTCATCGGTGAGTTTATCAAGATTGCATTGACGGTGGCGCTATTGGGCGCGACCGCCTGGCTGTACCACGGTTTGAACTGGCTCGCCCTGATTGGCGGCTTCATCGTGGCACTCAAAAGTTACATCATCTTATTGTTTAGGTCCTAGACATGACAACTGAAACCGCGGCGCAAGCAGCACACACGGCGACTGAGCACGGCCTTACCGCCGGCGAGTACATCACCCACCACCTTGGCCACCTGCGTTCGGCTACCCAGGGTTCCATCGTTGATTTCCACGTCATCAATTACGACACCATCCTGTGGTCCGTGCTGATGGCCTCGCTCGCCGCCCTGTTCCTGTTCATGGCCGCGCGCCGTGCCACGGCTGGCGTGCCTGGCCGCTTCCAGGCGGCCGTTGAATTCGTCGTCGAACTGGTGGAAGACCAGTCCAAGGCCATCGTCCATGGCGACCGTTCCTTCATCGCCCCGCTGGCCCTGACCGTGTTCGTCTGGGTCGCCCTGATGAACTCGATGGACTTCCTGCCCGTCGACCTGTTCGCTTCCATCTTCCGCGCCCTGGGCATCCACAATGCCGAAGGCCACGCTCCCTTCTTCCGCGTCGTCCCGACCGCCGACCTGAACGGTACCATGGGCATGGCCCTGGTCGTGTTCGGTTGCATGATCTACTACAACCTGAAGATCAAAGGCGCCGGCGGCTTCGTACACGAACTGTTCTGCGCACCGTTCGGTGCCCACCCTGCCCTGTGGATCTTCAACCTGGGCCTGAACATCATCGAATTCGCCGCCAAAACTGTCTCTCTCGCAATGCGACTGTTCGGCAATATGTTTGCCGGCGAATTGATCTTCTTGCTCATCGCCCTGCTCGGCGCTACCTGGGTCGGTTTCACCGGCCAGAGCCTGGCCCTGGCCGGTTTGCAAGTGGTCCTGGGTTCGGTGTGGGCTATCTTCCACATCCTGATCGTGTTCCTGCAGGCGTTCATTTTCATGATGCTCACGCTGGTGTACATCGGCCAGGCACACGAAGGTCACTAATACGCTGTCACGTTTTTTGAAGTATCTGTCTGTTTTTTCGATTTTTTAAATTTTAATTATCTAAGGAGTTTTCATGACTAACGTCGCTTTTGTTGCTTTGGCTTGCGGTTTGATCATTGGTTTGGGCGCGATCGGCGCATGTATCGGTATCGGTATCATGGGCGGCAAGTTCATCGAAGCTTCGGCACGTCAGCCTGAACTGATGAACACCCTGCAGACCAAGATGTTCCTGCTGGCTGGTCTGATCGACGCGGCATTCCTGATCGGTGTTGGTATCGCAATGATGTTTGCGTTCTCCAACCCATTCGTCGGCTAAGCGCCAATTCTCAATAGCCGGGCTCGCGTTTTTGCCGGCCCGGCATATGTCATTCTGAGAAGGAAATTGCTGTGAACTTAAATTCAACGATGTTCGTGCAGCTCGTCGTGTTCCTGATCCTGGCCGGCTTCGTCGCGAAGTTTGTATGGCCACCGATCGTTGGTGCACTGGACGCGCGCGCGAAGAAAATCGCCGAAGGCCTCTCCGCTGCTGACCAGGGCAAAAAAGCCATGGCCGATGCCCAGGTCCGCGTGCAAGCCGAACTGGCTGGCGCCCGTGACGAAGGCCAGAAGCGGATCGCCGACGCCGAAAAGCGCGCCCAGATGGTCGCCGACGAAATCAAAGCCAATGCCCAGGCAGAAGCTGCGCGCATCGTCGCGCAAGCCCGTGCCGACGCCGACCAGCAAGTGACGAAGGCACGCGAAGAACTGCGCGCCCAGGTCGCCGGCCTGGCCGTCAAAGGTGCTGAGCAGATCCTCAAGCGTGAAGTGAACGCAGCGGCCCACGCCGACCTGCTGTCGCAACTGGCTGTCGAGCTGTAATCATGGCTGAAATCGCAACCGTCGCCCGTCCTTACGCCGAAGCGCTGTTCCGCGTTGCCCAGTCGGGCAAGCTGGCAGCCTGGGCCGACCTCGTGTCCGAGATGGCACAGGTTGGCGCCCACCCTGATGTGCAGGCATTTGCCCGCAATCCGAATGTTTCCGGTGCCCAGATCGCCGACGCGTTGGCGTCGATGCTCAAGTCGCCCGTGAACGCTGAAGCCAAAAACTTCCTCGCCATGTTGATCGAAAACGGCCGCGTCTCCCTGCTGCCTGAAATCGGTGCCCAGTTCCTTGCGCTCAAAAATGCGCATGAAGGTGCGGCCGACGCCAACATCACGAGCGCGTTTGCCATCTCGGACGCCCAGGTAGCAGACCTGGTAAAGACGCTGGAAAAGAAATTTGGCCGCAAGCTCAACCCCTCGGTGACCGTCGACGCGTCGCTGATCGGTGGTGTGCGCGTGGTGGTTGGTGATGAAGTGCTCGATACGTCCGTCAAGGCGAAGCTGCAGCAAATGCAGATCGCATTGAGCGCGTAATCGCCTTCCACTGAACGCCCCATCAAGAAAACAATTAGGAGTTAGTATGCAACTCAACCCATCTGAAATCAGCGAAC
The DNA here is from genome assembly GCA_040390345.1 of Pseudomonadota bacterium. Lineage (GTDB taxonomy): Bacteria > Pseudomonadota > Gammaproteobacteria > Burkholderiales > Burkholderiaceae_D > Telluria_A. The sequence goes on from JAZJYP010000092.1 coordinate 25,603, forward strand.
TGATCAAGACCCGCATCCAGGGTCTCGAAGGCGGCGCTGAAGTTAAGAACCAAGGCACGGTCATTTCCGTCGCCGACGGCATTACCCGCATCCACGGCCTGTCCGACGTGATGCAGGGCGAAATGCTGGAATTCCCTGGCAACACCTTCGGCCTGGCCATGAACCTCGAGCGCGACTCCGTCGGCGCCGTGATTCTGGGTGCTTACGAGCACATCTCCGAAGGCG
>JAZJYP010000093.1:0-3754 GCA_040390345.1 Pseudomonadota bacterium
CGCCGTCGGCGCGCAGCTGAGCGTGGCCGTGAAGCCGAGCGCGCGCACATTGGCGCGGATGCGCCGGCACAGGGCGCGCACGCCGCCAAACAGGCGCAGGCTCGCGCCCACGTCCATCAAGAGGGTCGCTTCCTCGGCCGCGGCCACCAGCGGCGTGTATTGCAGCAGGGCCATCGCCACCGCCTGCAAGGCTTGCGCCTCGCGCTCGGGCGCGCGCTCGTACACGCTGGCCTCGGGCGCGAGCATGAGCACGCCGCCGCGACGCATGCCCGGCAGCACGCCGGCCGCCTGGGCCAGCGTGGAGGCGGCCAGCACCCGCTCCTGCTCGAGCACGACGCTAGTGGGATGCGGGCACCAGGTCGGGCAAAACACCTCGAGCGGTAGCCGGGGCAGGGAGAGGCCGATCCAAAGACGCATGGCGCTGCAGTAAAGAAGGAGTCAGGGGCAGGAACAGCGGCGCGTCGCGCTGCGGTCCCCGGCGTTTGATGAAGTCGATGTCGAGCCCGCCGGCGGCCGGGCGCAGGCCCAGGCGCAGCGGCGCGGGCGAGGCGTCCTGGGCGGCGCTGATGGGGCGCAGCAGGAAGAACAGGGTTTCGCCGGCCTGGGCCGCCAGGTGCAGGCGGCGCAGCGTTTCGCCGCGCGCGTGCGCCTGCCACAGCAAGAGCGCGCCGCAACTGCCGCTGCGCAGCACCTGCTCGGCCGCCCACAATGCGTCGGCGCTGCGGCTGCTGCGCACCCACAGCAGCTGCGGCGGCGCCAGCCCCATCGCGGCCAGGGCCAGGGCCTGGGGCGGATGGGGCGGCTGCAGCAGCACGATGCGGCGGCGCGCCACGCTGGCCAGGGCCGGGCGCAGCAGGCGCAGTTCGCCGATGCCGGCCTGCTGGGGCAGCAAGTCGATCAGGGTGCCGGTGGGCCAGCCGCCGCCAGGCAGCTGGGCCGACAGGGCCGGATAGCCCGTGTCGACACAGCGCGTGGTGGCGTGCGCCAGCTGCGAAGCGCGCCAGAGCGCGGGATGCATGGCGAGGGGATCGGGGCAAGTCATGGGAAAAGGTGGCAAAGTACTGTATGTTTGTACAGTACTCGTTCAAACGGCTTTTGGCAAGGCCGATGTCGCTTATCAGCGATTGGCTATAACGCCACCGGCAAAAGATGGAATAATGGCCCCCTTCACCGTCACCCAGCACTCCCATGAAAAACGCCTGCCTTGCCCTTGCCGTCCTTGCCGCCCTGCCCGCCTGCGCCGCCGGCCTGGACCAGATCCAGACCGTGGTCGTCATCTACGGCGAAAACCGCAGCTTCGACAATCTCTACGGCCTGTTCCCCGGCGCCAACGGCATCGCCAATGCGACGCCGGCCAACGGCACCCTCCAGCGCGACCGTGACGGCAGCGTGCTGGCGGCTCTGCCACCGGTCTGGCAAAAGGACAAGAAGGCCGATCCGCTCTACCCCAAGGCGCTGCCCAACGCTCCCTTCCGCATCGACGGCGCGCCCGTCAACCTGCCGCTGAGCCAGGCCACGCGCGACCTGACCCACCGCTTCTACCAGAACCAGATGCAGATCAACGGCGGCAAGAACGACATGTTCGCCGCCTGGACCGATGCCGGCGCGCTGGCCATGGGCCACTACGACGGCTCTGCGCTGCCGTTGTGGCGCCTGGCGCGCGAATATACGCTGGCCGACAACTTCTTCATGTCGGCCTTCGGCGGCTCCTACATCAACCACATCTGGCTCGCCTGCGCCTGCACCCCCAACTACCCGGACGCGCCGGCCTCGATGCGCGCCAGGCTGGGCCCGGACGGCAAGCTGCTGTTCAAGGCCGATTCGCCCCCCCACGCCGCCGACGGCCCACCGCACTTCCTGGACGGCGCCGTCACGCCCGACGGCTACACCGTCAACACCATGCAGCCGAGCTACCAGCCCAGCGGCGCCGCGCCGGCCAAGGGCGGCGACCCGGCCCTGGCCGACCCGGCCGAGCATCCGCTGCCGCCGCAAACGATGACCACCATCGGCGACACGCTCTCGGCCAAAAATGTGAGCTGGAAATGGTATGCAGGGGGCTTCAACGCCGCCCTCAAGGACCGCAAGCAGATCTATGGCGGCGAGATCGACTTCCAGGCCCACCACCAGCCTTTCAATTACTTCCTGCGCTTCGCACCGGGCACGAAAGACCGCGCCGAGCACCTCAAGGACGAGAGCGACCTGCTCGAAGACGTGGCCCATGGCCGCCTGCCCCAGGTGGTGTTCTACAAGCCGCAGGGCAAGCTCAACGAACACCCCGGCTATGCCAACGTGATGCAGGGCGACATGCACCTGGCCGAGCTGGTGGCCAAGCTCAAGGCTTCGCCCCAGTGGGCGCACATGGCCATCATCATCACTTACGACGAAAATGGCGGCTTCTGGGACCACGTGGCGCCGCCGGCGGGCGACCGCTGGGGCCCCGGTACGCGCATCCCGGCCATCATCATTTCGCCGTTTGCCAAGCGTGGCTTTGTCGACCACACGACCTACGACACGACCTCGATCCTGCAATTTCTCACGCGCCGCTTCGAGCTCGCGCCGCTGCCGGGCGTGCGCCGGCAAATGGGCGACCTGTCCAAGGCCTTCGCCTTCTGATTCCCCTCCCCCTCCCCGCCTGACCCGCGCACTGCCCCACGGCAGTGCGTTTTCCTTGCCTCAAATCAGCAGTTGTGTCCAGCAGGAACAATCTCAGAACGACAATGTTGTATTTTTGCCGTGCGGCGGCAAGGTATAGCCTTTATTCATGGACAGCTAAGCTATCTGTATATACATTCATACACGGCAACACTTTTAAGAACATGCAGGCACATGCATGCCTCCGTTTGAATCACCAAGCCGCACCAAAGAGAGATTTTCCATGAAAAAAACTTTGCCGATTGCCATCCTGCTTGCCTCATCGAGTCACCTCGCCTTCGCCCAAGAAGCCAAAACCGTCGTCCCCGATACCGCCACCAGCGACGACATCCAGAAAGTTGTGATCGTTTCGACCGGTAGCCGCGGTTCGCAACGCACCATTGTCGATACGCCAGTACCAATCGACATCATCGCCACCAAAGAACTGAACAAGACCGGCCAGGTCTCCCTCGACAAGGCCCTGCAATACCGCGTACCGTCGTTCAACACCGTGCAAACCCCGGTCAACGACGCCACTTCCCTGCTCGACCCTTACGAGATCCGTAATATGGGTCCTAGCCGTTCCCTGATCCTGATCAACGGCAAACGCAAGAATTCCAGCGCACTGATCTACACCCAGACCTCACCAGGCCGTGGCGAGAGCGGTGCCGACATTTCGGCCATTCCGCCGGACGCAATCAAGCGCATCGAAGTGCTGCGCGACGGCGCATCGGCCCAGTACGGTTCCGACGCGATCTCGGGCGTGGTCAACATCATCCTGAAGGACGACGCCGCCGGCGGTTCCTTCACCGCCCGCACCGGCATGACGCATGAAAAAGACGGCAAGATGTTCGGCGCCAGCCTGAACAAGGGCCTGAGCTTGAACGGCCAGGGCTTCCTCAACTACACCGTCGACGTGTCCAACGTCGGCCTGTCGAACCGCCCGGGCGTGGTCAATGCCAAGGGCGAGGCAGGCGACTTCGGCGCCGACCTGAACACCCAGGTGCTGCCTTTCCTGAAAGCCCACCCGGACGCCGGCAACATCAATGGCTCGCCCCGCACCGACGCGGCCAAGGCCCTGGTCAACAGCCGCTACGAGCTGTCCGACACCGTCAGCGTCTAC
>JAZJYP010000093.1:3764-5578 GCA_040390345.1 Pseudomonadota bacterium
GCCGCCGCCGCCGCCGCCGTCACCCCGTACGCCGCCCGCGCCGCCGCCGCCTCCGTCGCCGCCGCCCGCGCCGCCGCCGTCACCCCGTACGCCACCCCCGCCGTCACCCCGTACGCCGCCGGCACCCCGTACGTCGGCTATGTGCCTGACTTCATCGGCCGCCTGGACGACTACAATGCGACCGTTGGCACCAAGTTCCAGGTCAACGACTGGCTCACCGACCTGTCCGTCACCACCGGTGGCAACAAGCAGATCTACTCGGTGCACAATTCGGTCAACCGCGGCATGGCAGCGGCCTTCGCGGCCGGCACCAGCAAAGTGCAATCGCCAACCACCTTCCAGGCTGGCGGCGTCGATTTCACCCACTGGGTGTTCAACGGCGACGTATCCAAGCAGGTGGCCAAGGACATGAGCGTCTACTTCGGTACCGAGCTGCGCCATGAGAAATATGAAGTGCTGGCCGGCGAATTCGCGTCCTACACCCTGGGCGGCGCCGACTCCTACGCCGGTAACGACCCGGCCAACTCCTTCGCCTCGACCCGTTCGAACTCGGGCGTATATGCCGGTTCGACCTACGACATCTCGCCTGCCCTGGTGCTGGAAGGCACCGGCCGCTATGAGCATTACAGCGACTTCGGCAGCGCCTTCGTGTGGAAACTGGCCAGCCGCCTGAAGGTCAACGACCAGGTCACGGTGCGCGCTTCGCTGTCGACCGGCTTCCGCGCCCCATCGCTGGCCCAGATCTACACCCAGAAGACCCAGTACTCCTTCGTGGCCGGTTCGGGCATCCAGGTGTCGGGCCTGGCCAACAACGTCTCGACCCAGGCCAAGGCACTGAACGTGCCCCAGCTCAAGGCCGAGAAGTCGGATAACTTCACGCTGGGCCTGGGCATCAAGCCAGACAACAACACCAGCATGACCTTCGACTACTACAACATCAAGCTGAAGGACCGCATCATCCTGGGCAAGGAAATTGTCCCAAGCGGCGACCCAACGCAGCAGCTCGACCAGATCTTGAAGGCCGCCGGCATCGTGTCGCTGAGCTTCTTCGTCAACGGTCTCGACAGCCGCACCTCGGGCCTGGACTTCGTGATGAACCGCCGCAATATCGCCTTGGGCGAAGGCAAGGTCGCGCTGAACTTCTCCGGCAACTACACGCTCAAGAACGAGCGCGAAGGCGACGTGAAGAATCCATCGACGATCGCCAAGGCTGGCCAGTCGGTCCTCGACCAGACCCAGGAAGCGCTGATGTTCACCTCGCGTCCTAAGTTCAAGACCATCTTCGGTGTGGACTACGATCTGGACAAGGTCAACTTCTCCTTGAACAACACCGTGTTCGGCCCGACCAAGTTCCGCAATGCCGGCCTGGACCAGAACCTGGAAGTGGTATTCAAGACCAAGTCCGTCACCGACTTCGCCGTCAACTATGCGCTGGCGAAGAACATGACCCTGGCCTTCAATATCAACAACATCTTCAACGCCACGCCGGAATGGCATCTGCAGGCGGTCAACGATGTCGCCAAGGGCAATGCCCTGTTGGCGAGCACCGCCATCGACCCGGCCTACAACCTGACGGCACGCGAGATCCAGAACAACCTGATCACGTTCAACGGCCGTTATTCGGGCGTCACGTATGATGGTTCGCAGTTCAGCCAGCTGGGCCGCATGTACAACCTGTCGCTGAACGTGCGCTTCTAAACCGGCACCGCTTCAGCAAAAAGGACCGCTTCGTGCGGTCCTTTTTTTTAACCTCGGGGGTCAAACCCGGCAACTTGACAAAATAACCGGGGTCAGACCACGATTATTTTGTCAAG
>JAZJYP010000093.1:5588-9622 GCA_040390345.1 Pseudomonadota bacterium
CCCCCCCCGCCGTTTTTCACCATCCCAGCAGCCCCCTGGCCCAGGCACCAAGGCGGGACATCGGACGGGTGGGAATGGACTTGCCGAGTGAACCGGCGTAGTTGCAGCGGTGGGACAGGGACATGATGAATTCTCCGGTAGAAGAGCCCAGATTAAGCCCGTCGCAGCCGCCCTACTGTGCGCCAGCGCGCATTTACTGCTGAGTTAATGCGCGCTGTTGTTTTTTCGCTAGCGCGTGCGCGCGATCCAGGCATCGACGCGCGCTTCGAGCACCGGTAGCGGCAAGGTGCCGTCGCCGATCACCACCGCGTGGAAGGCCGGGTAGCTGAACTTGGCCCCCAGCGCCTGGCGCGCGCGCTCGCGCAGTTCGAGGATTTTCAGCGAACCGATCTTGTAGCTCAGCGCCTGCGCCGGCCAGGCCATATAGCGCTCGATCTGGTTGCGTGCGGCCGCTTCCGGGTAGCCCAGCTTGTCGACCGCGTAGGCGATGGCTTGCTCGCGGCTCCAGCCCAGCGCGTGCATGCCGGTATCGACCACCAGGCGCACTGCGCGCAGCATCTCGTTGTTCAAGTGGCCGTAGTAGGCGACCGGATCGTCGTAGAGCCCGAATTCGCGCCCCATCGTCTCCGAATACAGGGCCCAGCCTTCGGTGTAGGCGGCGTTGTTCGGATTCTCGGTGCTGAATTTGCGGAAATCCGGCAAGTCGAGTTCCTTGAGCAGGGCCGCGTGCAGGTGGTGGCCGGGCACGCCTTCGTGCAGGAACAGGCTGACCATGCTCACGCGGCTGTACTGTTTGGCGTCGTTCACCACCGGCCAGAACACGCCCGGGTGCGAACCGTCGGCGGCCGACGGCGTGTAGTGGTCCGAAGCGGTGGCGCGCGTCAGTTCGGGCTCGAGCTGCAGTTCCAGGCGCGCTTTCGGGATCAGGCTGTAATAGGCGGGCAGCTTGGCTTCGACGGTGGCGTAGATCTGGCGGTAGGCATCAAGCACCTCGGCATCGGTCTTGAAGGGCTTGAACTTGTCCTGGGCGCTGACCCACTGCGGGAAGGCCTTGAGCGGGCCGTCGTAGCCCAGCTTGGGCGCCAGCTTGGCCACTTCCTGCTCGATGCGCGCCACTTCCGTCAAGCCCAGCGCGTGCACTTCCTGGGGCGTGAGCGGCAAATTGGTCGCGTCCTTGATGTGGGCCGCGTACCAGGCCGCGCCATTGGGCAGCGCGCTGTAGCCGGTGCTGCTGCGGCCGGCCGCCAGGTAATCGGTCTCCAGGAATTTGACCAGCCGTTCGACAGCCGGCGCAATGGCCGCCGCCGCGTGGCGGTAGTCCTTGGCCAAGCGCGCCTTGTCGGCTGCTGCGAACGAGGCAGGCATGCGCGTGGCCGGCGAATAGAAGATGCTCGCCTCGGGCGTGGCACTGCGCAGGTCGCGGAACTGCGGCAGCATCGCCGTGATGATGGCCTTGGGCTGGACCACGCCGGTGCGGATGCCCTCTTTCATGTTGGCGATGGCCTGGTCGATCCAGGCCGGCAGCGCGTTCAGGCGGCTCAGGTAAGCCTGGTACTGCTTGACCGTGCCCAGGGGCTGGGAGCCGGTGCCACCGGCGTAGTTGGCTAGAACGCTGGGCACATTGTCCATCTGGCTCAGCGGCAGCAGGTGGATCGGGAATGGCGCCAGTTCCAGCGCCGCTTCCAGTTCGTAGGCCAGCAAGTCATAGGTCAGTTGGTCTAGCGCACCCAGTTGCGCGCGCGGCACGGCATGCAGGCGCACCAGCATCTGGCGGTACAGGGCGAATTGTTTGGCACGCACCTTGGGCGCGATGGCCATGCCGATCAGGTCGTCATAGCGGCTGTCGCCGTTGGCGGTGGCGAACAGCAGCGGATCGAATGTGGAGCGCGCGACGTGGAAGGCATCGGCCAGGCGGTCCAGCTGCTGCTTGGCTTGCTGCGGTGCCTGCACGTTCGCGGCAAGCGCCTGAACCGGCACAATGCAGGCGCTTGCGGCCAGCAGGCTGGCAGCAAGGGCGGTGGCGCGTAGGGGCGAGAGCAAGCGTAAAGATGGCATGACAAATCCTCTGGTCAGAAAAAAGTGCCCAAAGGGTAACTCAAAACGACGCACAATGCTGCGTTGACACCCAAGCGTATTGACGCCGCGGCGGCAAAGGCCAATAGCTGCCATGCAGAGAACGAATCTTATTGCGGCTTGATCGCCTTCGCGCTATATTCGGCACGTCGAAAAAGGCAGACTTGGTGTGGTCCAGCCCAAGTCCTTCCGCAAAGGAAGCTCTGTCCATGCCCGCGCATGAGTCCCACGACGAACAGCAACGCCACCCAGGCGTTTTTTGTTCGTCCGTGGCGTTCTCAAAACAAGGAACCGCTCCGGTCGAACGATCACCAAGGAGTAGTTCATGCGCGATTCATTCATATACGACGTTGTCATTGCCGGAGCTGGTCCGGTCGGCTTACTGTTAGCTTGCGAGCTACGCCTCGGTGGCCTCTCGGTGATCGTGCTCGAGCAAGCCGAAGAGCCACATTCGCCATTGAAGCGGCTGCCGTTTGGGATGCGCGGATTGTCGCTTCCAACCATGGAAGCTTTCTACCGTCGCGGCTTGCGGGACGACATAGCAGCGGCGCAACCCGTGCACTGGATGCAACAGAAGCGTCGCCCTGGAGGCCATTTTGCAGGGATCCAATTCTTCCACGACAATATCGACGCCTCGAAGTGGCAGTACCGGCTGCCAAGTCCGGTTGGCAGCAGCATGGCCATTGAGATGGAGCATCTCGAATCCGTCTTGGCCGCCCGCGCAAACACCTTGGGCGTAGAGATCAGGCGCGGCTGTGGCATCAACGACTTCGAGCAGTCAGATGCAGGAGTGAGCATTCGCGCCGGCGGTGAGATTTGTCGAGGACGATGGCTTGTCGGGTGTGATGGCGGGCGCAGCACAGTCCGCAGGGTCGGCGGCTTCGAGTTCGCCGGCACCGATCCCGAATTCACTGGTTATTCGGTTCAGGCCGACATCGCTGATCCAGACAAGCTTCAGCCAGGTCGCCACTACACAGCAACTGGCATGTATACCTATTCCGAACCGGGCACCATCGCCATGGTCGATTTCGACGGCGGCACTTTCCACCGGACGCAAGCAATCACGCTGGAACACGTACAGGCGGTGTTACGCCGTATTTCAGGCACCGATGTCACTTTGATGGCGCTCCGGCTGGCCACGACCTGGACCGATCGTGCCTTTCAGGCGACGGCCTATCGCAAAGGGCGGGTGCTGCTTGCAGGCGATGCGGCGCACATTCATTCGCCTTTGGGCGGACAAGGGCTCAATCTTGGGCTGGGCGATGCAATGAATCTGGGATGGAAGCTTGCAGCGACCGTCCGCGGTGACGCGCCAGCCGACCTCATCGATAGCTACTTCAGCGAACGACATCCGGCAGGAGCGCAGGTCCTGGACTGGTCGCGGGCCCAGGTCGTGCTCATGCGCCCGACACGAAGTTCGCGCGCGCTCGAAACCATCATCCGGGATCTCATCGACACGCGTGACGGCGCCACCTACTTTGCCGAACGCGCATGGGGGGTGTCGCTCGCCTACGACCTCGGCGAAAGCCATTTGTTGGTAGGCCGCAGCGTTCCCGACTTTGAGTTGATCGATGGGACGACACTCGGCGACCATTTAAAACAGGGAAAAGGATTATTGGTCGACTTTGACGCTTCTCCACAGCTTCAGGCGCTTGCAAGCGCCTGGGCTAGCCGGATTACCTACATCGCAAGTGAGGTGAGGAATCGGCTGGGCTTAAGTGCCGTGCTCGTGCGCCCCGATGGCATCGTCGCCTGGGTGGGAACTGCTACCGTTGATTGTGACGCAGCTGCTCGAGCTATGTCCCGATGGTTCGGCAAATCAGCCGAAGCATGAGCGCCCCACTTCGGCCAGAAGCGGCCAGTGACATGGCCGGCGCCAACCTGACGCGTGGTGGGTAACGCGCGGCGCGCTCACCCACCCTTGTATTATGATTTCAATGAATTCAACATAGCAAGTTGGA
>JAZJYP010000094.1:0-4782 GCA_040390345.1 Pseudomonadota bacterium
GCACCGTGCTGGTGCTGGCGCTGGCGGCAGCGTTCGCCCCGGCCCATGCCGAGGAAGACCTGTCGCAATACCTCAAGCCGCAAAGCACTGTGGCCGTCGGGCTCGCCCATGCCACCGGCAGCAAGGACGAGCGCGCAATCTTCGGCCAGTACAACGGCGTGCGCGAGCACAACAGCTTCCTGTTGTTCGACCTCGACTACGTCACCCGCGACGACGGCAGCGGCACCTGGACCATCGCCACGATCAAGGACCTGGGCCTGGCCGACCGCGAACTGTCGGTGCAGCGCGAAGTGCAGGGCAGCTGGAAGGCTTACGCCTCGTACAGCGAACTCGAACGCGACTATCCGCGCACCGTCAACAGCGGCCTTGCGGGCGCGGGGACGACGACGCCGACGGTCGCACGGGTGGCCACGCCCGGCGCCGGCAGCGACATCGAGCTCAAGACGACGCGCAAGGCCGCCACCCTCGGCTACGAGCGTTTCATCAATTCCTCGCTCTCGTTCGAGATGAACTTCAAGAACGAGACCAAGGATGGCGCCCGCCTGTGGGGCCGTGGCTATGACTGCGCGGCTTATGTCTGCGGCACCTCGACCACCACCGCCATCAACCAGGCCGCCTTCGTCAAAAACGCCTTGCTGCTGCTGCCCGAGCCGATCAACGCGACCACACGCCAGGTCGAGGCACGCCTGGTCTACAGCAACGACAAGCTCAACGTCAATGGTGGCTACAACGGCAGCTTCTACAACAATGCCTATGGCAGCATGAGCGCGACAGTGCCGAACCTGTTCAACAATGGCCTGGGCAATGCCTTCCCCGGCTATCCGGCGGTCACCGGCGCCATCATCGCCGGCGGCGGCACCAGCTTGCAAAACGTGCTGCAGTTGCCGACGGCGCTGCCGCCGGATAACCAGGCGCACCAGTTCTACGTGGACGGCAACTACGCCTTCACGCCAAAGATGCGCATGACGTTCAAGTATGCGTATTCGGTGGCCACGCAAAACGAGAACTTCGCTTCCATGGGCCTGACGGACGCGCCGGCCGGCGTCACCAGCCTCAATGGCAAGGTGGTGTCGCAACTGGCCCAGCTGGGCCTGAGCGCGCGCCCGGCCGACGGCTTGCAGGTGATCGGCAATATGCGCTACGAGCACAAGGAAGACAAGACCCCGAGTGCCCTGTACAACGTCGAGCCGGTGGCGGTGGTGCCGGCAACGACGCCGGCGTCGAGCACCACGGTGGGCGCCTATTGGAACAACAACCACGTTACGTCGACGCGCTTTGCCACCAAACTCGAAGCCAATTATCGCTTCCCGCTCGGTATTCGCGGCACCTTGGGGGGCGACTACACCAGCATCGAGCGCGAAGTGCCCGACACGATCGCCGATGAAAAGGTGGCAGGCCTGTCGGCCCTGCGTGCGCGCAATTACGAAACGACCTACCGGGGCGAACTGCGCCGCAGCATGGGCGAAACGCTCAATGGCGGCGTCAGCTACTCGACCTCGCGCCGCACCGGTTCGGACTGGACCAGCCTGTCCCAGCTTGACCCGGCCACCAAGGGCATCAGCGCCACCAACCTGGCCCTGATCAATGCTTATTGCGGCGGCCTGGCTTGCTATGGCCAGGAAATGAAGGCGGCGTCGATCTTAGGCTTCTCGGCAACGACACCGTTCCCGATGACGATGACGGACCTCAAGCGAGACAAGTGGAAGCTGTCGGCCGACTGGAATCCGCTTGAGCGCCTGTCAATGCAACTGGTGCTGGAGACGGGGCGCGATACCAACCTGGCGCCGCTCAATCCGGTGGTCGGGGGCAAGGGCTGGCGCGATAGCAGCCTGTCGGTGGCCAGCCTGGACGTGTCGTATGCCTTCAGCGACAAGTGGAGCCTGACCGGGTTTGCCTCGCGCAACCAGCAGACCCTGCACATCAACCACAGCACCGGCTACCTGGCCGACCTGCACAACGAGGACAGCGCCGCCGGCCTGATGCTGCTGGGCAAGCCTACCAGCGCGCTCGAGCTGGGCGCGACGCTGTCCTTCCTCACCGACGTCAATGCCTACAACCTGGGTGCGTCGAACACGACGACGGGTACCTTGCCCGGACCGTTGACGGCGGTGGCGCCCTCCGCGGCCAACCTGGCCCAGGCGGCGATTGGCCTGCCTGACGCCAGTTTCCGCCAGCTTGGGTTGAAGCTGTTTGCGCAGTACGCCGTGCAGAAGCAGGCCCACCTGCGCGTGACGCTTGGGCAGCAGCGCATCCACTTCACCGAGTATCAATGGTCGGTCAACGGCGTGCCGTTCACCTACGCCGACAACACCACGGTGCACATGCTGCAGCAACAAAACACGGGCTACCTCGCGATCTCGTATATCCGCACGTTTTAGCGGCCAAAAAGGGGCGGCAGCGCCGCTCCTTCTTCTTGAAAGGAATTAGCATGAAGCTCATCACCTTGATCAGTGCCGGCCTGGCCGGTATCTGCCGGCAGGCTTGCTGCGCCTGCATCGAACGTTGCAGCATGATGGCCGGGTCGCCCGCCAGCGGTGCGGCCCTGGCGGCCGATTTCCTTGACCAGGCAGCGCATGGAGGCAGGCCATGAACGCGCTGCGCCGCCTGCTCGGTGTGCTGCGCAAGCCGAGCGCCAAATATTCGCTGCTGACACTGACCGGTGTCGGCTTCGTGGTCGGCATCCTGTTCTGGGGCGGTTTCCACACTGGCCTGGAAGCGACCAATACGCTTGAATTCTGTGTCAGTTGCCATGAGATGCGCGACAATGTCTACGCCGAGTACAAGGAAACGATCCACTACACCAACCGTACCGGCGTGCGCGCGATCTGCTCCGACTGCCATGTGCCGAAGGAGTGGAGCCACAAGATGGTGCGCAAGGCCAAGGCCGCCTTCGAAGTGTGGGGCAAGCTGACCGGCTCCATCGACACCAAGGAGAAGTTCGAAGCCAAGCGCATGGAGTTGGCGACGCATGAATGGGAGCGGATGAAGGCTTCCGGTTCGCGCGAGTGCCGCAATTGCCACAATTTCGAAGCGATGATGGCCACCAAGCAAAAGCCGAAAGCGCGCGAAAACCACGCCAAGGCCCAGAAGGAAGGCAAGACCTGCATCGACTGCCACAAAGGGATTGCCCACCTGCTGCCGAAGGAATACGTCGACCCTGACGAATAAGGCGCAAGCCTTGTTCCTCCCGCACAGGCGGCCAGCGATGGCCGCCTTTTTTTGTGGGAAGAGCGAAACCGGTTCGCTCGGTTTGCTTCTAAGCCGCGACGGGTTTGCGGCTCTGCAGCAGCTCAAGCATGGCATCGCCGCCGATCGGGCGGCTGAACAGGTAGCCCTGCATGGTGTCGCAGGACTGGCCACGCAGGAAGGCGAGCTGTTCTTCGGTCTCGACGCCTTCGGCCACGACGTGCAAATGCAGGCTGTGCGCCAACGCGATGACGGCCGTGACGATGCTGCGATCGTCCGGATCGGTGTGGATGTCGCGCACGAAGCTCTGGTCGATCTTGAGGATGTCGATCGGCAGGCGCTTCAGGTAAGACAGCGACGAGTAGCCGGTGCCGAAATCGTCAATCGAAATCTGCACCCCCATGCGGTGCAAGGTGTCGAGCGTGGCGCTGGTCTGCTCGGTGTCTTCCATCAGCATGCCCTCGGTCATTTCCACTTCCAGCAAGTCGGCCGATAGCTCGCTCTCGCGCAGGATATTCTCGATCAGGTTGGCCACGTCGCCCTGGCGGAACTGGCGCGCCGACAGGTTGACGGCCACTCGCAGGGGCAGGCCGGCCAATTCCCAGGCACGCGCCTGGGCGCAGGCGGTGCGCAAGACCCATTCGCCGATCGGGCCGATCATGCCGGTCTCTTCGGCCAGGGGAATGAACTGGGCCGGCGAGACCAGGCCGCGTGTCGGGTGGATCCAGCGGATCAGCGCTTCGACGCAATGCACGGCGCCGCTGGTCAGGTCGACCTGGGGCTGGTAGTGCAGGATGAATTCGTTGCGCTCGATGGCGCCGCGCAGGCTGTTGGCCAGGTTCATGCGCTCGACGATGCTCGCATTCATGTCCACCGTGAAGAACTGGAAGTTGTCGCGGCCCAGGTCCTTGGCGCGGTACAGCGCGATGTCGGCATTCTTGACCAGGCCGTCGACGTCTTCGCTGTCGGCCGGATACATGGTGATGCCCACGCTGGTCGACAAATACAGTTCGCGGTCGGCGATGATGATGGGGGCGCGCAGCGCGCTTTGCAGGCCCGCGGCCAGGCGCGCCACGTCGTCGGCGTGGTCGATGTCGGTGGCCAGCAGGGCGAATTCGTCGCCGCCCATGCGCGCGAGCGTGTCGCCGCCGCGGATGCGCCCGCCCAGGCGTTCGGCCACCACTTTGAGCAGCGCGTCGCCGGCATCGTGGCCGAGCGTGTCATTGATGGTCTTGAAATGGTCGAGGTCGAGCAGCATCAGGGCGAAGGGCGCGCGGCTGCGCTGGCCCGCCGTGACCAGCTGGGACAGGCGGTCGCGGAACAGGCGCCGGTTCGGCAGGCTGGTCAGCACGTCGTGGAAGGCCAGGTGGCGGATGGTCTGTTCGTTCTGCTTGCGCTCGCTGATGTCTTCGGTGATGGCGACGAAGTGGGTCACTTCGCCGGCCTCGTTCTTGAGCGGCGAGATCGCTTCGAGGCACCAGTACAGGTCGCCGTTCTTCTTGGTGTTGTGCAGCTCGCCGTGCCATTCCTTGCCCGACAAGAGCGTGTCCCACAGGCGCTTGTGCACGTCGGGATGGGTTTCGCTGGATTTGAGCA
>JAZJYP010000095.1:0-4927 GCA_040390345.1 Pseudomonadota bacterium
CGCGCAGGAAGGTGATGCGGTAGTAGGACAGGGCGTTGTCGATCTCGTCGGCCACCGTCAGCTTGGAGTAGCGCAGCATGCGCGTCTGCCACAGCACGGCCACGCGCGCGTGCAGCAGGGCGGTGTTGGCGGCGCGCTCTTTGGGCGTCAGGGGCAGGTCGCGTTCGGCCAGCAGGCGCGCGATGTCATGCTCGGCGTCGAGGATGGACTTGCGCTGTACCTCGGTCGGGTGGGCCGTGAGCACAGGCGCAATGAGCGCGTCCTTGAAGAATTCGCGCACCGTGCCTTGCCCCACGCCGGCGGCCTTGAGTTTGCCGAGCGCGAAACTGACGCTGCCTTGCTGGGGCGCGGAGCCAGCCAGCAGGTGGGCGCGGCGGCGCCGGATGTGGTGCTGGTCTTCGGCGATATTGGCCAGGTGCGAAAAATAGGAAAACGCGCGCACCACCGAAATGGTCTGTTCGCGCGTGAGCCTGGCCAGCAGGGTGCCCAGTTCCTCGCCTGCCCTGGGGTCGGCTTCGCGGCGAAAGCGCACGGCCGTCTGGCGGATGGTCTCGACGACGTTGAACACGTCTTCGCCCTCCTGGTCGCGCAGCACGTCGCCGAGCAGGCGGCCGAGCAGGCGGATGTCTTCTCTCAAAGGCGCGTCTTTATCGGCGCCGGGTTCGTTCTCGTGTGCAGCAGCTAGATTTACCATATTGGACCAGAGTGAATTGTTGGTGCAAAGGCTTATGGCCACGGTCTGCAAAGAGGGCCCATGCTAAAATTTGTGGTCTTATGCATGGCCCAGGTTACCGGCATCGCCCGGTGACGGTCGACGACAGTGAAAGAATCCGTTTTGAAAGCTCCCGAAATGACGCCACAGCATCCTTCCAGACTAATTATTGCATCGCGGGAGAGCCGGCTTGCCATGTGGCAGGCGGAACACGTGAAGGCACAATTATCCCTATTATATCCGCAGTGCAGCATTGAGATTCTTGGCATGACCACGCGCGGCGACCAGATCCTCGACCGCGCCCTGTCCAAGGTGGGCGGCAAGGGCCTGTTCGTCAAGGAACTGGAAGTGGCGATGGACGAAGGCCGCGCCGACCTGGCCGTGCATTCGCTCAAGGATGTGCCGATGGACCTGCCCGAAGGCTTTGAACTGGCCGCCGTGCTCGAGCGCGAGGATCCGCGCGACGCCTTCATCTCCAACGATTACGCCAGCCTGGACGCGCTGCCGCACGGCGCCGTCGTCGGCACCAGCAGCCTGCGCCGCCAGGCCCTGATCTCGGCGCGCTATCCGCACCTGGTCATCAAGCCGCTGCGCGGCAACCTCGATACGCGCCTGGGCAAGCTCGATCGCGGCGACTACGCCGCCATCATCCTGGCCGCCGCGGGCCTCAAGCGCCTTGGCCTGCCCGAGCGCATCCGCGCCCTGCTCGAACCCGAATACAGCCTGCCGGCCGCCGGCCAGGGCGCGATGGCCATCGAGATCGTCGCCAAGCGCCAGGACGGCGTGGACTTGCGCGCCATCCTCGCGCCGCTCAATCACACGGCAACGGCGCAAGCGGTGGCGGCCGAGCGCAAGGTGTCGAAGGTGTTTGGCGGCAGCTGCCAGATTCCGCTGGCCGCCTTTGCCACCGTCGACGGCGACACGATGCGCCTGCGCGCGATGGTCGCCACGCCTGACGGCAAGCGCGTGGCTGCGGCCGACATGAGCGGCCCGGCCAACGCGCCCGAAGCGTTGGGCCTGCAAGTGTCCGAGCTGCTGGCGCAGCAGGATGCGCGCGCCATCCTCGACGCCTGCAAGGAAGAGGCGCAAGGCGCCCCCGATGCCTGACGCGGTCATCATCACGCGCCCGCGCGCGCAGGCCGAGCCGCTCGCGCGCAGCGTGGCCGCGCTCGGGCGCGAGGTGGTGGTGCTGCCCCTGCTCGATATCTTCCCGCTCGACGACGACAGCGCCCTGCAAGCGGCGCTGGCGAACCTGAACGCCTACTCGCTGGTGGCCTTCGTGTCGCCCAACGCGATCGACGCGGCGCTGGCCCATGTGAAGCAGTGGCCGCAAGGCGTGGCGCTGGCGGTGCTGGGCGAAGGCAGCCGCGTGGCGCTGGCCAGCCATGGCATCGACGAATCGACTGCGGCGATCATCAGTCCGCCCGATCCCGCACACAGCGATTCGGAACACCTGCTCGGCGCCATGGACCTGGCCGCCCTGGCCGGCAAGCGCGTGCTGATGGTGCGCGGCGAATCCGGACGCGAATTGATGGCCGAGGGCTTGCGCGCGGCCGGCGCCAGCGTCGATACCGTGGCCGCCTACCGGCGCTGTGTGCCGGTGCTCACGCCCGCACTGGCGGCAACGCTGGAGACGCTGCTGGCGCGCCCAAACAACTGGGTCATCACCAGTTCGGAGGCGCTGCGCGGCTTGCTGGACCTGCTCGAGCGGATCGCCCCCGGCACGTCTGTTGCAAAAATGCAACATCAGCATTTGATCGTTCCGCACGCGCGCATCGCACAAACGGCCCAAACTCTGGGGCTTACCCGACTGACGCTCACGGGTTCAGGCGACGAACGCCTGCTCGCCGCGTTACAATCATGTCCATGAACGAATTGCCACCATTATCAGAACAGAATGCAGCGGCCACGAACCCTGCCACTCCCCCCGAAGCGCCGCAGGCCGAACCGATCACTGTCATTGACGACGGTGGCGATATCGTGCAGCGGCGCCTGATTGCGGGCGTCATCGCATTGGGCTTGCTGCTGGGCGTACAGACCTGGTCGAGCCACAACCGCATCCAGGCGCTCAAGGAAGAAGTGGCGCTGAGCCTGAAAAAAGGCGACGCCTCGAACACGGAGACGACCACCCTGGCCAAGAACGTCCAGGAACAGAACAAGGAATTGCAGGCCAAGGTCACGGTGCTGGAAAACCGCCAGAGCGAAGCGCAGAGCCAGCAGCTCGCGCTCGAGCAGCTGTACCAGGACCTGTCGAAGAACCGCGACGAATGGGCCCTGGCCGAAATCGAACAAGTGCTCTCGACGGCAAGCCAGCAGCTGCAATTGTCGGGCAATGTGCAGGGCGCCCTGATCGCGCTGGCCAATGCCGACCGTTCGCTGTCGCGCTCGGACAAGCCGCAGTTCATCACGATCCGCCGCGCCATCGCCAAGGACATCGACAAGCTCAAGGCCCTGCCGGGCGTGGACCTGACCGGGGTTGCCCTGCGCCTGGACAACGTCGTCGCCCAGATCGACACGCTGCCGATGCTGTCGGACGAAAAACCGGTCGCCCCCGCGGCCATGGCCACGGCCAAGCCGGTGCGCAGCAAGGGTGGCAAGCCGGTGGCGCCGGCGCCCGAGACCATGGGCGGCAAGGTGCAGGACCTGTGGACCGAGTGGAGCAACGAGATGTGGGTGGACGTGCGCTCGCTGATCCGGGTGCGCAATGTCGACACGCCCGAAGCACTGATGATGTCGCCGACCCAGGCCTACTTCATGCGCGAGAACCTCAAGCTGCGCCTGCTCAATGCGCGCCTGGCCCTGTTGTCGCGCAACGAGACCGCCTTCCGCAACGACCTGATCGCCGCGCAGGACGCGCTGGTGAAGTATTTCGACACGCGCGCCCGCTCGACCCAGACGGCGCAGGCGCTGCTGCGCCAGGTCCAGTCGAACAACGTCGCCATCGACATGCCGACCCTGGTCGACAGCCTCAACGCCGTGCGCAACTACAAGGCGAAGCCATAATATGCGCGTGCTTATCTGGTTAGTGACATTGATGGCCGCTGCCATCGGCATCGCCGTCACGGCGCGCTTCAATCCGGGCAATGTGGTGTTCTTCTACCCGCCATACCGGATCGACCTGTCGCTCAATTTCTTCCTGGTGCTGGCGGCGGCGGGCTTCCTGCTGCTGTACGCGCTGATCCGCGCCTTCCGCGCCACCGTCAAGATGCCCGGCCGCGTGGCTGCCTACCGCCAGCGCAAGCGCGAACGCGACGGCAACAAGGGCTTGCGCGACGCGCTCAAGGCCCTGTTCGAGGGCCGTTTCGGCCATGCTGAAAAAGCCGCCGCCCGTGCTGCCGACCTGCCGGAAAACGCCGGCGTGGCCGCCCTGATTGGTGCTCGCGCCGCCCACCGCATGCGCCAGGGCAGCCGCCGCGACGCCTGGCTGGCCAGCATCGTGCATGACAATGCGATGAAAACGGCGCGCCTGATGACGGCGACGGAACTGCTGGTCGACGACCACCAACCCGAAGCGGCGCTCGAAGCCGTGTCCGAACTCAACGCCAGCGGCACGCGCCACATCCACGCCCTGCAATGGTCGATGAAGGCCCAGCAGCAGGCCAAGAACTGGCCCGAAGTGCTGCGCCTGGTGCGCTCGCTCGACAAGCACAAGGCCCTGCATCCGGCCCTGTCGGCGCGCCTGCGCGAACTGGCCTATGAAGCCATGCTGACCGACAGTGCCCACGATGCCGAATCGATCCTACGCGTGTGGTCGACCGTGCCGACGGCCGACCGTGTCAAACCGTTTGTCGCCGCGCGCGCCTGCGCCGCCCTGAATGCACGCGGCCTGCACGACGAAGCGCGCGCCACGGCCGAAGAATCGCTGGCCGTTGACTGGGATGACCGTGTCGTGCGCGCCTACCGCGATTCCGCGGCGGCCGCCGGCTCGCCATCCTTGCTGGCGCAGATCGAGCATTGCGAGTCCTGGATGAAGCAGCGCCCGACCGACGCCGAACTGGCGCTGGCGCTCGGTTCGCTGTGCCTGAAGCAGAAACTGTGGGGCAAGGCCCAGCGTTACCTCGAACAGGCCCTGTCCGACGCGACCGAAGCGCGCATGGTGCGCGAAGCCCACCTCAAGCTGGCCCAGATGCACGAAGCCCTTGGCCAGGGCGAAGAAGCGGCGGCCCACTACCGCCAGTGCGCACTGGCCAGCGTCCTCTAATTCCGTGGGGTCAA
>JAZJYP010000096.1:0-3050 GCA_040390345.1 Pseudomonadota bacterium
CGGCGCGCCTGCCCGTGATCTGCATCCATGGCCTGACCCGCAATTCGGCCGATTTTGAAGACGCCGCACCGTGGATCGCCAGCCTTGGCCGGCGCGTCATCGCCGTCGATGTGCGCGGACGCGGCAACTCGGACTACGACCCCAACCCCGCCAACTATAACCCGGTGGTGTACGCCGGCGACGTCATCAAGATGGCGCATGACCTGGGCATTGCCCGCGCCATCTTCATCGGTACATCAATGGGCGGACTGATCACGATGACGCTGGCCCTGCGCCGGCGCGGCCTGATTGCCGGCGCGGTGCTCAACGACGTCGGCCCCGTCATCTCGGTGCGCGCGCTCGAACGCATCTCCTCCTATGCCGGCAAGTGCGACGCGCTCGACTCCTGGGCCGCCGCCGCCGACTATACGCGCGCCATCAACGAAGTGGCCTTCCCTGCCAATACGCCTGACGACTGGGCACGCTGGGCGCGCCGCGCCTTCCGCGAAAACACCGCAGGGCAGCTGACACCGCGCTACGATCCGAATATCGCCATTCCCCTGCGCGCCGGGAAAATCAAACCGACTTCGCTGATCGCGCGCTTCGCCTTCCGCCGCCTGGCTGGCCATTGCCCAACCATGCTGGTACGCGGTAAGCTGTCCGATTTGGTCGAAGCGGAACAGGTCGCGCAGATGCGCGCGATGGCACCAACGATGGCCTATGCCGAAATACCCGGCGTGGGCCACGCGCCGATGCTCAGCGAGCCTGAAGCCCAGGCCGCGCTGCGCGAGTTCCTGGGCCGTGTCGACTGAACCACGAACTGAAAGCATCCATGAACCTCGCAGGAAAACATATCGTCGTCACGGGCGCCGCCCAGGGCATTGGCCTGGCCATCGCGGAGCGCTGCGCCGAAAGCGGCGCCAGCGTCGCCCTGTGGGACTACAACGCCGACGCCATCGCCAGCGCGCTCGAGCACATCACGCGTTATTATCCGCGCGTGCAGGCGGCCGGTTTTGTCGTCGACGTCTCCGACCTGGCGGCCGTGCACGACGCCGTCAAGGCCACGCTGGCGCGCTTCGGCCGCATCGATGGCCTGGTCAATAACGCCGGCGTTGTCGCCGATGCGCAGCTGGCCAAGATGAGCGAAGAACAGTGGGACCGCGTCATCGACATCAACCTCAAGGGCGTATTCAACTGCACGCGCGCCAGCGTGGACGCCCTGCTCCATAGCACCGGCTCGATCGTCAATATCTCGTCCATCGTTGGCCTGTCGGGCAACTTCGGCCAGACCAACTACGCCGCTGCCAAAGCTGGCGTGCTTGGCATGAGCAAGACCTGGGCGCGCGAACTGGGACGCAAGGGCGTGCGCAGCAACGCGATCTGCCCGGGCTTTATTGAAACGCCGATCCTGGCGTCGATGCCCGAGCGTGTCGTCGAAGAGATGGTCGCGCAGATCCCGCAAAAGCGCATGGGCCAGCCGCGCGAGATCGCCGCCGCTGCGGTGTTCCTGCTGTCGGGCGAAGCGAGTTACATTAACGGCGCCACGCTGGAAGTGACCGGCGGCCTGACGCTGTAACGAAAGACAACGATGAAAAAACTCATTCCCCTCTTGATCGCCGGTGCGCTCGCGCCAGCCTGCGCGCAAGACCTGAAGGTCGCCCTCATCACCGGCAAGACCGGCATCTTCGAGCCCTATGCCAAGGAGACCGAGACCGGCTTCATGATGGGCCTCGAATACCTCACCGGCGGCAAGATGGAAATCAACGGCCACAAGCTCAAGATCATCGTCAAGGACGACCAGAGCAAGCCGGACCAGGGCCGCGCCATGCTGGCCGAAGCCTACGGCGACGACAAGGTCGACATCGCCGTGGGCACCAGTTCGTCCGGTTCGGCCATCGCGATGCTGCCGGTGGCGCAGGAATACAAGAAAGTGCTGATCGTCGAGCCGGCCGTGGCCGACGCCATCACCGGCGACAAATGGAACCGCTTCATTTTCCGCACGGCGCGCAATTCGACCCAGGACGCACTGGCGGCCGCCATCACGCTCAAGGCGGGCAGCGTCGCCTTCCTGACCCAGGACTCGGCCTTCGGGCACGATGGCGTCAAGGCCTTCAAGGAAGCGCTGACAACGGTGGGCAGCAAGGCCAAGGTCGTGCATGAAGAGTATGCACCGCAAACGGCGAGCGACTTCACGGGACCGGCGCAGCGCATTTTCGACACGCTCAAGGACAAGCCGCAACCGCGCATCCTCTCCATCATCTGGGCCGGGCCCAGCCCCATGAACAAGCTGGCCGACATGAAGCCCGAGCGCTTTGGCATCACGCTGGCGCCGAACGGGAATATCCTCCCCGTGCTCAAAACGTGGAAAGCCTATGCCGGCACCGAAGGGACGATCTTCTACTATTACGCCTTCCCGAAAAACAAAATGAACGACTGGTTCGTCGCCGAGCACTCCAAGCGCTTCAAGTCGCCGCCGGACATGTTCACGGCGGGCGGCTTCACGGCCGCCAGCGCGGTGTTTACGGCCCTGTCCAAAGCCCAGGGCGGCAATACGGACAAGTTGATCGCCGCGATGGAAGGCATGGAATTCGATACGCCCAAAGGCAAAATGAGCTTCCGCAAGGAAGACCACCAGGCCATGCAGCCGATGTACCACTTCCGCATCAAGAAGAACCAGAAGAATGAGTGGGACCTGCTGGAACTGGTGCGTGAAATCCCCGTCAGCGAATTGCCGGTCCCGGTCAGGAACAAGCGTTGAAGCAGCCGTCCCTGTCCACGCGCGAGCTGACGATCCGCTTTGGCGGGCACGTGGCCGTCAATGCCGTCACGGCCGACTTTTATCCCGGCACGCTGACCGTCATCGTCGGCCCCAACGGTGCCGGCAAGACCACCTATTTCAACCTGATGTCGGGCCAACTGCCCGCCACCAGCGGGTCGGTGCTGCTCAGGGGCGAGGACATCACCGGCTTTGGCGCGGCCCGGCGCACGCGCATGGGCATCGGCCGCGCCTTCCAGCTGACCAACCTGTTCCCCAACCTGTCGGTGCTGGAGAACGTGCGCCTGGCCGTGCA
>JAZJYP010000097.1:0-3555 GCA_040390345.1 Pseudomonadota bacterium
CGCCATCATGACGAGCGACAAGTTCAAAGGCGTGCGCTGCATCATCAGCCCCGGCTCGATGAAGATCAGCTCGACCAATGCCGACCAGGAAGAAGCGGTCGAAGAACTCGAGATCGACTACGGCGGCGACTCCGTCGACATCGGCTTCAACGTCACCTACCTGCTCGACGTATTGAACAACCTGAAGTGCGACCAGGTCAACATCTCGCTGGGCGACTCCAATTCGTCCGCGCTGATTTCGATCCCCGACAACGCCGACTTCAAGTACGTCGTCATGCCAATGCGCATCTAACAAATCGGGGACAGACCCCAAGCGGGCTTGGGGTCTGTCCCCGATTTGCGCATCAACAAGTTTAAACAGCAATTCGAATCATAGAGAAAGCAGTCCATGTCCGAGAACACCCCAGCAGTCCCGCCTAAAGAGCAAGAATACGGCGCCGCCCAGATTCAGATCCTGGAAGGCCTGGAAGCCGTGCGCAAACGCCCCGGCATGTATATTGGCGACACCTCCGACGGCACCGGCCTGCACCACCTGGTGTTCGAAGTGCTGGACAACTCGATTGACGAATCGCTGGCCGGCCACTGCACGGAAATCCACGTCACCATCCACTCGGACAACTCGATCTCGATCACCGACAACGGCCGCGGCGTGCCGACCGGCCTGAAGATGGACGACAAGCACGATCCGAAGCGCTCCGCCGCCGAGATCGTCATGACCGAGCTGCACGCCGGCGGCAAGTTCGACCAGAACTCGTACAAGGTGTCGGGCGGCCTGCACGGCGTGGGCGTGTCGTGCGTGAACGGCCTGTCGAAACTGCTGAAACTGACCGTGCGCCGCGACGGCAAGGTGCACTACATGGAATTCGTGCGCGGCGTGCCGCAGAACCGCGAGATCGAAACCATCAACGGCGTGCAGTGTTCGCCGATCAAGGTGATTGGCGAAACCGACAAGCGCGGCACCGATGTGCACTTCTGGGCCGACGAGCAGATCTTCACTCACGTCGAGTTCCACTACGAGATCCTGGCCAAGCGGATCCGCGAGCTCTCGTTCCTGAACAACGGCGTGAACATCAAGCTGACCGACCAGCGCACCGGCAAGGAAGAAATTTTCGCCTTCGAAGGCGGCACGCGCGGCTTCGTTGAATACATCAACAAGGCCAAGACGGTGCTGCACCCGACCGTGTTCCAGGCCACCGGCGAGCGCATGTCGGACCAGAACACGAACATCAGCGTGGACGTGTCGATGCAGTGGAACGACGCCTACAACGAGCAGGTGCTGTGCTTCACCAACAACATCCCGCAGCGCGACGGCGGCACCCACCTGACCGGCCTGCGCGCCGCGATGACCCGCGTCATCAACAAGTACATCGACGAGCAGGAATTCGCCAAGAAGGCGAAAGTGGAAATCTCCGGCGACGACATGCGCGAAGGCCTGACCTGCGTGCTGTCGGTCAAGGTACCCGAGCCGAAGTTCTCGTCGCAGACCAAGGACAAGCTGGTGTCGTCCGAAGTGCGCGGCCCGGTCGAAGAGATCGTCGCCAAGACGCTGTCGGACTACCTGCAGGAAAAACCGAACGACGCCAAGATCATCTGCGGCAAGATCGTCGAAGCGGCGCGCGCGCGCGAAGCGGCCCGCAAGGCCCGCGACCTGACCCGCCGCAAAGGCATCATGGACGGCCTGGGCCTGTCGGCCAAGCTGGCCGACTGCCAGGAAAAAGATCCGGCGCTGTGCGAACTGTACATCGTCGAGGGTGACTCCGCAGGCGGCTCCGCCAAGCAGGGCCGCGACCGCAAGTTCCAGGCGATTTTGCCGCTGCGCGGCAAAGTGCTGAACGTGGAAAAGGCGCGCTTCGAAAAGATGCTGTCCTCCGAGCAGATCACCACCCTGATCGCCACGCTGGGCACCTCGATTGGTCCCGACGAATTCAACGTCGACAAGCTGCGCTACCACCGCATCATCATCATGACCGATGCCGACGTCGACGGCGCCCACATCCGCACCCTGCTGCTGACGCTGTTCTACCGCCAGATGCCGCAACTGGTCGAGCGCGGCCACATCTACATCGCCCAGCCGCCGCTGTATAAGGTCAAGTCCGGCCGCGACGAACGCTACCTGAAGGACGACGTCGAAGAAGCGAGCTACATGATGACGGTGGCACTGAACACCGCCGTGCTGACGCCACGCACCGGCGCCGACCCGATTTCCGGCGAAGCGCTGGCCGAACTGGTGCGCGTGTTCAACTTGTCCAACGCCATCATGATGCGCTTGACGCGCGTGATCGACCGCGCCGCGCTGACCGCCATCATGACCGGCGTCGAGCTGAACCTCGACACCATCGAAGCGGCCGAGAAATCTGCCGCCGCACTGGCCGCGACCATCGGCGACAGCGCCGTCACGGTAAGCGTGCGTTCGGACGAACTGTCCGAGAAGCACGCGCTACGTATCGAGCGCATGCACCACGGCAATATCAAAGTGACCGCCATCGATGCCGACTTCGTCCAGGGCGCCGACTACGCCACCCTGGCCAGCGCCGCCGCCACCTTCAAGGGCCTGATCGGCGAGGGCGCCTTCATTCGCCGCGGCGAAGGCGAACGCGTCAAGGAATCGACCGTGGACGACTTCCACCATGCCATGCAGTGGCTGCGCGACGAAGCCGAGCGCACCGTCAGCAAGCAGCGCTACAAAGGTCTGGGCGAGATGAATCCCGAGCAGCTGTGGGAAACGACGATGGACCCGCAAGTGCGCCGCCTGTTGAAAGTGCAGATCGAAGACGCGATTGCCGCCGACCAGATCTTCACCACGCTGATGGGCGACGACGTCGAACCGCGCCGCGCCTTCATCGAGACCAATGCCCTACATGCGGGCAATATCGACGTTTGATTTTGTCGGGTTGTAGGATCTCAAAATAATTGAAATAAATCTCAATATTTGAAATGATGGCGGCCCTAACAAAGGGCCGCTTTTTATTTGTCGCAACAAGCAAAGCGCAAATTGAGAAGTTGGTTTTGCCCACACTTGCCCAAAGAAAAGTACGCTCCTCGAATTGCGTATCCGGGCAAATAGACGTCAAAGTCTCGCTCTGCGACACTAAGTTGCAATGCAAAGACTCCAGCGTGGTTCATCTCAGATTGCGTTGATATGAACCAGGACAGCAATCTGGAGATAACCATCGCCTGATGCGCGTGTGATGACGAGAGTTTGAAATGTCTGATCGCCTGGTCGCTGAAGTACGCGAGTAGATCAAGCTCGGCGCTTTTGACTACCGAGCAACGCTCCTCGATTCGGCTTTGCGCCGGCGACCAGCTGTAAGACGGGAGGCGAACTTTTTTAGATCTGATTGCTCGCTGGTGACCCCTGATTAACTCCAGCAGTACGCCCGCAACTACTGGAATCAAAAAGAAAATTTCTGGGAAAAAACATCTATAGCACTAGTCGGTTACCTTGATGCAAAATGGAGTCGTTGGCCATCAGCTTCGCCAAATACCCCCGGGCTAATACTCACCTCGTTATACACAACTTGAAAGCAAGCCCATTTCACGAAGGGTCTTGATGGT
>JAZJYP010000098.1:0-2300 GCA_040390345.1 Pseudomonadota bacterium
CAAAAGTTGCCGGGGAATCGTGGTCTGACCCCGGTTTGGTTGCCGGGTTTGACCCACCGATTATTTACTCGAGCGCTTCGGTGAGCACGCGGCCTTCGGCGCCGGCGGGCGGGCGCAGGTGCAGCAGGTGGGCCAGGGTCGGTGCGATATCGACCACTTCGGCATACTGCCCATAGGCGCCAGGCTTGATCCAGCGCTTGCCCATCAGTAGCAGCGGCACATTGGTGTCGTAGGCGTAGGGCGAACCATGGGTGGTGCCGTCGGCCTTGCTGGCGAAATAGGAATACGGCTCGGCCACCACCATCAGGTCGCCCGAGAGCTGGCGGTGCCAGGCGCGCTGCATCAGCTTGCTCATCTGGGTGGCCGGCAGGGCGCCGCTGGACAAGGCGCTGCGCGTATACACCTGGGCGATGCCGGGGTGCTCGGCCAGCAGGCGCGCCGCTTCCGCTTCGACGTCGGCATAACGCAGCCCGAGCTTGTCGATCTGGACCTTGTCGAGATGGAGGTTGGGCAGCGACCAGGCCTGCACCAGTTTGTCGGCCTTGAAGCGCGCGGCCAGGCCGGCGTTGACTGCGGCAAGCATGCGGCTGCTGTCGATGCGGCGCGCGTCGATGTGGGCGGCCTGGGAAAATTCGGCCGTGTTGCTGAAGCCATGGTCGGCCGTCAGCACCACCAGCACATTGTCGATCCCCACACGCTGCTCGAGGAAGCCGAAGAACTGGGCCAGCAGGCGGTCCAGGCGCAGCAGGTGGTCATGCGAGAGCGCACTTTCGGGGCCGAAGTCGTGGTTGATATAGTCGTGGTCCGACAAGCTCACCGCCAGCAGGTCCGGCACGCCGGCCGGGTTGTGTCCCAGCTGCTCGCCATCGATGGCGGCGCGGGCGAAATCGAGCGTCAATTCGTCGACGAAGGGGCCGGCCTTCAAGCCTTCGTAATAGCCGGCGTCGCGCGCGCTGCCATAGGTGTAGGGGAAGTGTTCGGCGCTGCCGGCGCGCGCTGCCGCATCGCCGGCATAGGCCGCGGGCGGCAGCAGCGCCGTCCAGCTCTTGCCGGCAAAGCGCTCTTGCGGCCTGGCCGCGCGGAAGTCCTGCACCCACTGCGGATAGCTGGCCATGTAGTAGCTGCTGGTGGCAAAGTTGCCGCTGCTGTTCATGTACATGTAGGCGGTGCCGCTCTTGCCGGCCAGCAGGATGGCGCCGCGGTCCTTGCCCGACACGGCCACGACCTTGGCACGCTGGCCAGAGCCATAGCGCAGCTGGTCGCCGAGGGTGTCGACGCGCAGCGTGGCCGGCGAAGTGCCGTCGTGGGCTGCCGTCTTTTCGTCCAGGTAATGGTAGCGCGCGTCTTCGGTGCAGTAGACCGAGGCGTGGCTGGCCGGATCGATCCAGTTATTGCCGATCACGCCATGGCGGTAGGGGTAGGCGCCCGACAGGATGGCCGCATGGCCGACGGCGGTGACGGTCACCCCATGGGCCTGGTGCGCCTGGCTGAAGGCCGCCCCCTCGTCGAGCAGGCGGCGCAAGCCGCCAGGGCCGAACTGCTCGCGGTAGCGCTGCACCTGTTCATTGGGCAGGCCATCGACCACCAGCACAAGGACCAGTTTCGGCGCGGGCGTGGCGGCCGCCGCAGGCAGGGCGCCAAATGCGGCGCACAGCAGCAGCTGCTTAACCATAGGCGCCGCCGGTATAGAGCAGGTCGAACAGGCGCGCCATGGTGGCGATGACGACGGTCGCGCCCAGCATCAGGGTGGCCACCAGCAGCAGGGCCAGTGGCCAGTTCGAGGACGAGGTAGTGCCTGACCCGGCGTTATGGCGCGCGTCCCATTGTTCGTCGGAGGTGGTGCCGATCACGAGCGCTTCGATGAAGGCGGCGATATAGGACAGTAACATTGGCAAAATCTTAAAGAACCAGTCGGCATGCGGCGCCAGCCCGTAGATCATGCCGCACAGGGGAATGGCGCACACGTGCAGCAGGCCCAGCTTGTCGAGCTTGCCGCGCAGGTAGAAGCGGTGGACACCAAGGCCGCCGGCGAGGACGGCGAGCAGGGCGGCGAAAGTCTTGTTTTTGTGTTGCGTGGGCATGGGAGCGCTGCGCCAGAGTGAAGAAAGCAGGCAGTATCGGTCAAAATCGTGGCCAAAGCACCCCTTTTCCGACTTTTCCCGTTTGCCCGCCAGGGCCAAAATCGGCGATAATGCGCAACTCGGTCCGAACTGCGCGCCCTGAAATCAATAACGCTTGCTGCTGTGCGGCATTGCGCGCTATAATTGTCGGCTTTTTCCGCCCAGCACAACTTTTTGGAA
>JAZJYP010000099.1:0-30915 GCA_040390345.1 Pseudomonadota bacterium
GCTCGATCCGGGTCGACGCCGACAAGCTCGACCACCTGATCAACCTGGTGGGCGAGTTGATCATCGCCGGCGCCGCCGCCGACCTGGTAGCGCGCCGCATGCACAGCGCCGAACTGCAGGAGAGCACGTCGCGCTTGCAAAACCTGGTCGAGGAAGTGCGCGACAGCGCGCTGCAGCTGCGCATGGTGAAGATTGGCGCCACCTTCAACCGCTTCCAGCGCGTGGTGCACGACGTTTCGCGCGAAATCGGCAAGGACATCGCCCTGGTCGTCAACGGCGAGGATGCGGAACTGGACAAGACGGTGGTCGAGAAAATCGGCGACCCGCTGATGCACCTGGTGCGCAATGCGATCGACCATGGCATCGAAGCGGCCGACGTGCGCCTCGCTGCCGGCAAGCCTGCCAAGGGCACGGTGCGCCTGAACGCCTTCCATGATTCTGGCTCCATCGTCATCGAGGTGACGGATGACGGCGGCGGCCTGAAACGCGAGCGCATCTTCAACAAGGCCGTCGAGCGCGGCCTCATCGAAGCGGACCGCAAGCTCACCGACAGCGAAATCTACGGCCTCATTTTCGAGCCCGGCTTCTCCACCGCCGACACCATCACCAACCTGTCCGGGCGCGGCGTGGGCATGGATGTCGTCAAGCGCAATATCATGGCCCTGCGCGGCACCGTGTCGGTCGACAGTGCCGAAGGCGTGGGCACGACGGTGAGCGTGCGCCTGCCGCTGACCTTGGCCATCATCGACGGTTTCCTCGTCGGCCTGGGCAAGTCGACCTATGTGATCCCGCTCGACATGATCGAGGAGTGCATCGAATTCACCTGCGAGGCCGGGCACGACTACGCCAACCTGCGCGGCCAGGTGCTGCCTTTCATTCGCCTGCGCGACACCTTCGGCGTCGATGCGGCGCTGACGCGGCGCGAATCGATCGTCGTCATCAAGTATGCGGGCCTGCGCGCCGGCATCGTCGTCGACACGCTGCTGGGCGAGTTCCAGACCGTGATCAAGCCGCTCTCGCCCGTGTTCTCCGGTGTGCGCTGCATCAGCGGCTCGACCATCCTGGGCAGCGGTGAAGTGGCACTCATTCTTGACGTGGCAGCGTTGTTGAAGGGCCTCGGTAGTACGGATAACCGCCAGCTGGCGGCATAAAAATAGCAATAGGGAGACTGACATGTTGAGCAACCTGAAAATCGGCACCCGCCTGGGCATCGCCTTTGGCGTGCTCACTTTGCTCTCGCTGCTGCTTGGCCTGGTGGGTATGAGCGAGACGCGCCAGATGAGCGACGAGTGGCAGAACTTCCGCAGCGACGCGCTGGCCAAGCGCGGCGCCACCACGCGCGGCATCGTGGCGCTGGGCGACGGGGTCCACCACTTCAAGAACTACATCCTGCGCGGGTCCGATTACGCCGCCAAGTTTGCGGCCGACATGGACGCCATCGACAAGGTGGGCGAGGACTACCGCGCCACCGGCCACCTGCAGCCGGACGAAGAAAAGCTGATGGCCCAGCTGCGCGAAGGCACGGCCACCTACCGCAAGGAGATGGACATCCTGGTGGCGATGCGCGCCAAGAGCGACAACCCGAATGAACTGGACAAGGCCGTCAAGGGCGCCGACAAGCCCATTTCCGGCGCCTTCGTCAAGCTGCGCGAACTGACCGATGCCGCCGTGGCCAGGGCCGACAAGAAGATGACCGTGGAGACCCAGGACGCGCAGCAGAAGATCTTGTGGACCCTGGGCGTGATCGTGGTGCTGTCGGTGGTGGCGGGCGTGGTCATCACGCGTACCATCACCGGCCCGATGGAGCGCGCCGTGGCGGTGTCGGCGGCGCTGTCGGCGGGCGACCTGAAAGTGGACATTGGCGCCATCACGGCCGATGAAACGGGCCAGCTGCTCGCTTCGATGCAGGACATGGTGGGGCGCCTGACCCAGGTGATCGAAGGGCAGAAGGAAGTGGTCGCTGCGGCCAACCGCGGCAATTTCGATGCGCGGGTCGACCTGGCCGGCCTGCAGGGCTTCCAGAAAGAGATCGGTGAAGGCCTCAACCGCCTGATGGCCACCACCGGCGCCTCCGTCGGCGACGCCGTGCGCGTGCTGGGGGCCATGTCCGAAGGCGATTTGACCGTCACCATCGAGAAAGACTACGAAGGCCAGTTCGCCCAGCTCAAGGAATACGCCAACAACACCGTCGCCAAACTGGCCCAGGTGGTGGCGGAAGTGACCAGCGGCGCCGAGGCCCTGGCCGCCGCCGCCGAGGAAGTCAATTCGACGGCGCAGTCGCTCTCGCAAGCGGCGTCCGAACAGGCCGCCGGCGTCGAGGAGACCAGCGCCTCGGTCGAACAGATGACGGCCTCGATTTCGCAGAACACCGAAAACGCCAAGGTCACCGATGCCATGGCCAGCCAGGCCGCGGGCCAGGCGGCCGAAGGCGGCGAAGCGGTGCGCTCGACCGTGGCGGCGATGAAGCAGATCGCCAAGAAGATCGTCATCATCGACGATATCGCCTACCAGACCAACCTGCTGGCATTGAACGCGGCCATCGAAGCGGCGCGCGCGGGCGAGCACGGCAAGGGTTTTGCCGTGGTGGCGGCCGAAGTGCGCAAGCTGGCCGAACGCAGCCAGATCGCGGCGCAGGAAATCGGCGAAGTGGCCGGCAGCAGCGTCGAGCTGGCCGAGCGGGCCGGTGCGCTGCTCGACGCCATGGTCCCGAGCATCAAGAAGACCTCCGACCTGGTGCAGGAAATCACGGCCGCTTCGGAAGAGCAGTCGATGGGCCTGGGCCAGATCAATTCGGCCGTCGGCCAGCTCTCGACAACGACCCAGCAAAATGCGGCCGGCTCCGAGGAACTGGCCTCGACGTCGGAAGAACTCAGTGGCCAGGCCGAGGAACTGCAGGAGACCATGTCCTTCTTCAAGATCGCGGCGATCCGGCGCGTCAGTGCGCCGCGCAAGCCGGCGCTGGCCGTGGCAGGGCGCGGGCGCGTGCGCCAGTTGCAGGCCAAGGAAACCATCGCGGACCCGGTCGACGAAGACAATTTCACGCGTTTTTGAATCAGTCGCAACAAGAAACAATCAACCACAAGGAACTTGAAATGCTCAACAAACTCACGGTCGGAATGCGCCTCGGTATGCTCGTGGCCTTTCTCTCGCTCGTCATGGCCGCCATCGGCCTGGCGGGCGTGCGCGGCATGGCCTTTAGCAACGGCAAGCTGCAGACTGTCTATGAAGACCGCACCGTCGCTCTGGTCCAGCTGGCCAACGTCAACGAGGCGATGCTGCGCATTCGCCACCGCGCCGTCATGGCGGCAAGCAGCCCGACGGCGTCTGACGCGGCGCAGGTGGCCAGCGGCGGCGCCAAGTATGACGAGCAGTTCACCAGGAACTGGAGCGCCTATATCGGCACCGTGCTCACGGCCGACGAAAAGAAGCTGGTTGACGATTTCATGCCCTCCTGGACGATCTACAACGACAAGCGCAACCAGATCAGCGCGCTGGCCAAGGCGGGTGACTTCAAGGCCGCCATGGAGCTGGTGCGCGCCTCCGACAGTGCCATCCACGTCCCGCTCGACATCATGACCAAGCTGCGTTCGCTGCAGGAAACCGTGGCCAAGCAGGAGTATGACGACGCGACGGCGCAGTATGCCCAGACCTTGCGCCTGAACGTGGGCCTGATCATCGGCGGCGTGCTGCTCGGCGCCATCCTGTCCTTCTTCCTGATCCGCAACCTGCTGCGCCAGCTGGGCGGCGAACCGGGCTACGCGGCCGGTATCGTGCGCGAAGTCGCCCAAGGCAACCTGGCCCTCGACATCGCCGTCAAGGATGGCGACGACAGCAGCCTGCTGTATTCGATGAAGGTCATGGTCGAAAAGCTGGCCCACGTGGTCTCTGAAGTGACAAGCGGCGCGCAGGCACTGGCGAGCGCCTCCGAAGAAGTGAGCGCGACGGCGCAGTCGCTGTCGCAGGCCGCCTCCGAGCAGGCCGCCGGCGTGGAGCAGACCAGTGCCTCGGTCGAACAGATGACGGCCTCGATCGCCCAGAACACCGAAAACGCGAAAGTCACCGATGCGATGGCCAGCCAGGCGGCGAGCGAAGCGACCGAAGGTGGCGTGGCCGTCAAGTCGACGGTGGCGGCGATGAAACAGATCGCCAAAAAAATCGTCATCATCGACGATATCGCCTACCAGACCAACCTGCTGGCCCTGAACGCGGCCATCGAAGCGGCACGCGCGGGCGAACATGGCAAAGGCTTCGCGGTCGTCGCGGCCGAAGTGCGCAAGCTGGCCGAACGCAGCCAGGTGGCGGCCCAGGAAATTGGCGAGGTGGCCACCAACAGCGTGGAACTGGCCGAAAAAGCCGGCGCACTGCTCGACTCGATGGTCCCGAATATCAAGAAAACCTCGGACCTGGTACAGGAAATCACGGCCGCATCGGAAGAGCAGTCCTGCGGCGTGAGCCAGATCAATTCGGCCGTCGGCCAGTTGTCGACGACGACCCAGCAGAACGCCGCCGGCTCGGAAGAACTGGCCTCGACGGCCGAAGAAATGAGCAGCCAGGCCGAAGAACTGCAGGCCGCCATCGCCTTCTTCCGCACGTCGGACAAGGCAGCAGGCGGCGTACGCACCAGGGCCGTGGTCAAGCCGCTCAAGGCAGCTGCGCGCCGCAAGGCCGTCGCATTGCCGCCAGGCGCCGCCTTTGCCGAAGGCGCACCGGACGAAAATCACTTTACCAAGTTCTGATCGGAGGAATGACGATGAGCGCACTGGTTCAAACGAATGGCAATGCGGTGGCTGCGGCGAAGGCAGGGCAGGAGCCGCGCCAATACCTGACCTTCATGCTCGGTGGCGAGGTGTTCGCCATCGGCATCCTGGCGATCAAGGAAATCATCGAATTCGGCGGCCTGACGCCGGTGCCGATGATGCCCGACACGATACGCGGCGTCATCAACTTGCGCGGCGCCGTGGTACCGGTGCTCGACCTGGCCGCCCGTTTCGGCCGTCCGGCCAGCGAAGTGGGCAAGCGCACCTGCATCGTCATCGTCGAACTGACGGTGGAAGACGAGCACCACGTGATCGGTGTGATGGTCGACGCCGTCAATGCGGTGCTGGAGATTCCCGCTTCGGAGATCGAGCCGGCGCCGACCTTCGGCGCGCGCATCCGCGCCGACTTCATCGCCGGCATGGGCAAGGTGAACGGCAAGTTCGTCATCCTGCTCGACGTGGCGCAGGTGCTCTCTACCGTGGAAATCGGCGCCCTGACGGCGGCCGAAGGCCAATCCCAGGCGGCGTGAGAGAACGATGGCCGTCCTCAGTGACCGAGAATTCTCCCAGTTCCAGCGCTTCATTTTCGATGCCGCCGGTATCACCATGTCGACGGCCAAGAAAGCGCTGGTGTCGGGGCGCCTGTCCAAGCGCCTGCACCACCACCAGCTCGACAGCTACGGCGACTACTTCAATATGGTGGCCAGCGGCGCGGCGCCGGAAGAAGCATCGATCGCCGTCGACCTGCTGACGACCAACGAGACCTATTTTTTCCGCGAGGGGAAGCACTTCGACATGCTGCGCCGCGTGGCCGGCGACGCCGCCCGCAGCGCGCAGCCGTTTCGCGTCTGGAGCGCCGCCAGTTCCAGCGGCGAGGAAGCGTACAGCATCGCCATGGTGCTGGCCGACGTGCTCGAAGAGCGGGGCTGGGAAGTATTGGGCACGGATATCAGCACGCGCGTGCTGGCCAGGGCGCGCCAGGGCCACTATCCGATGGAGCGCGCCGACCTGATCCCACCGCATTACCTCAAGCGCTTTTGCCTCAAGGGCCAGGACAAGTACGCCGGCACGCTGCTGGTCGAGCGTGCCCTGCGCCAGCGCGTCACGTTCGAACACGCGAACTTGAACGCGCCGATGCCGCAAGTGGGCATGTTCGATTTTGTCTTTCTGCGCAATGTGATGATCTACTTTAATACCGAGACCAAGCGCCAGGTCGTTGCGCGCGTGCTGGCCCAGTTAAAGCCTGGCGGCATCCTCGTCATTGGCCACTCGGAAACGCTCAACGACATCAGCAGCGCCGTCGTTCCGGTGGCGCCCTCGATATACCGCAAACCCTGATTGAAAACGGAGGTCGCGTCATGAATAAGCTCACCGTCGGCATGCGCCTTGGACTACTGGTGGCCGTGCTGTGTTTCATCATGGCCGCCGTTGGCCTGGCGGGCGTGCGTGGCATGGCCTACAGTAACGCCAAACTCAAGACCGTCTATGAAGACCGCGCGGTGCCGCTGGTCCAGATCGGCAAGGCCACCGAGGCGGCCTTCCGCATCCGTATCAACATGCTGCGCCTGGCCTCGAGCGACAATGCCGCCGACACCGACAAGCTGGCCCAGGAGATTGCCGGCTTCGACGCGACGATGGGCAAGGAGTGGAAGGACTACCTGTCGACCATCCTGACGGACGACGAAAAGCGCCTGATCGCCGAATTTGAACCGGCCTGGAAAACCTATATTGATGGACGCACCCAGGTGCTGGCCCTCTACAAGGCAGGCAACAAGCCGGCGGCGATCGAACTGGCCAAGTCCCTGCAGGCGACCTTCCTGGCGCCGATGGCGGTGCTGGGCAAGCTGCGCCTGCTGCAGGAAACCGAGGCCAGGAAGGAGTTCGAGGATTCGACGGCGCAGTACACGCACACGTTCAATATCAAC
Source organism: Pseudomonadota bacterium (assembly GCA_040390345.1). Classification (GTDB taxonomy): domain Bacteria; phylum Pseudomonadota; class Gammaproteobacteria; order Burkholderiales; family Burkholderiaceae_D; genus Telluria_A. Next base: position 6,683 of record JAZJYP010000099.1, read on the forward strand.
ATCGGCTTGATTGTCGGCGGCGTGCTCGTTGGTGTCCTGCTATCGGTGATCCTCATCCGCAACCTGCTGCGCCAGCTCGGTGGCGAGCCCGATTACGCCGCCGCTATCGTCAGCGAGGTCGCGCAGGGCAACCTGATGCTGGAAATTCGCCTGCGCGAGGGTGACCGCAGCAGCTTGCTCTATTCGATGAAGACCATGGTCGACAAGCTGTCCCAGGTGGTGTCGGAAGTGACGACCGGCGCCGAAGCGCTGGCCGCGGCCTCGGAGCAGGTCAGTGCGACGGCGCAGTCATTGTCGCAGGCCGCGTCCGAACAGGCGGCCGGCGTCGAACAGACCAGTGCGTCGGTCGAACAGATGACGGCGTCGATCGCGCAGAACACCGATAACGCCAAGGTCACCGACGCCATCGCCAGCCAGGCGGCCGTGGAGGCGAGCGAGGGCGGTGTGGCCGTCAAGTCGACGGTGGCGGCGATGAAGCAGATCGCCAAAAAGATCGTCATCATCGACGATATCGCCTACCAGACCAATTTGCTGGCCCTGAACGCGGCCATCGAAGCGGCGCGCGCCGGCGAGCATGGCAAGGGCTTCGCCGTCGTTGCAGCCGAAGTGCGCAAGCTGGCCGAGCGCAGCCAGGTGGCGGCCCAGGAGATTGGCGAAGTGGCAAGCAATAGTGTCGACCTGGCCGAAAAGGCGGGGGCGTTGCTCGACTCGATGGTCCCGAATATCAAGAAGACTTCCGACCTGGTGCAGGAGATCACGGCCGCTTCCGAAGAACAGTCGAGCGGGGTAGGGCAGATCAATGCCGCCGTTGGCCAGTTGGCGACGACGACGCAGCAAAATGCGGCCGGTTCGGAAGAGCTGGCCTCGACGGCCGAAGAAATGAGCAGCCAGGCCGAAGAATTGCAGGCGGCCATTGCCTTCTTCCGCACCACGGGCACGGGTCATCGGCCACAGCATGTGCGCACGCCCAAGCTTGCGCGACCGAGTTCGCAGAAGCCGGGAGGGCGCAAGCTGGCGGCGGCCAAATTCGTCGACGATGGTGCGATCGACGAAAACCATTTCAGCAGATTCTAGCAAGGCCGGGCGCAGCAAGACATGGAAGCCATCAAAGTACTGATCGTCGACGACTCGGCCGTGGTGCGCAAGGTCCTCACCGGCCTGCTCAACGAAGCGCCCGGTATCGAAGTCACGCATGCCGTGGCCGACCCCTTGCTGGCGATGGAACGCATGCGCCTGCACTGGCCCGACGTGATCGTGCTCGACATCGAAATGCCGCGCATGGATGGCATCACCTTCCTCAAAAAGATCATGAGCGAACATCCCACGCCGGTGGTGATCTGTTCCTCGGTGACGGAAAAGAGCACGCACCTGTCGATGGAGGCGTTGGCCGCCGGCGCGGTGGCGGTGATCAACCGCCCGCGCCAGGACGTCAAGGATTTTGCGACGACCAATAACGAAGAACTGGTCGCGGCCGTGATGGCCGCCGCCGGGGCCAGGGTGCGCCGCACCGCCAGGGAACGCGCGCCGCCGCAGCCTTTGATCGTGCGCGAAAAGCACAACGCCGACGTGATCCTGGCGGCCAACGCGTCCGTCAGGCCGGCCGGTCGCACGGAACCTGTCGTCGCGATCGGTACCTCCACCGGTGGCACCCAGGCGCTCGAGGAAGTGCTGACCGCCTTGCCGCGCCACGCCCCCGGCATGGTGATCGTGCAGCACATGCCGGAAAAATTCACGGCCGCCTTCGCCCAGCGCCTCGATGCGATCTGCGCCATCAACGTGCGCGAAGCCGTCGACAAGGACCGCGTACTGCCTGGCGTGGCCCTGATTGCGCCGGGCGGCAAACATATGCTGCTGCGGCGCACCGGCGCCAGCTACCACGTCGAAGTGGTCGATGGCCCGCTGGTGAACCGCCATCGTCCATCGGTGGATGTGCTGTTCCGGTCCGTCGCCACCTATGCCGGCGCCAATGCGCTGGGCATCATCATGACGGGCATGGGCGACGACGGCGCGGCCGGCCTGCTGGAGATGCGTGAGACCGGCGCACTGACCGTGGCGCAGGACGAAAAAAGCTGTGTCGTGTATGGCATGCCTATGGAAGCGGTCAAGCGCGGCGCCGTCATGCGCAGCGTGGCGCTGGGCGCGATCGAACGTGAAATCATGCAGCTGCTGCAGGAAAGGGCGCGTCCATGAACGACTGGACCTCCCACACCGCGCTGGTGGTCGAAGACAGCGCCGTGCAGCGCAAGCACATGTCGAACTTGCTGCGCTCGCTCGGCTTCGGCACCGTGCTCGAAGCCTGGAACGGCGCCGACGCGCTCGACGTATTGGCCGCCCACGGCCAGCCGCGCATCTACCTGGTGCTGACGGACCTGGACATGCCGCGCATGGACGGCATCGAACTGATCCGCCATCTCACCGAGCGCAAGCTGACCGAGAAATTGATTGTCATCAGCGCGCGCGACCCGCGCCTGCTGGAGATTGTCGAGAACATGGGTTCGGATAACGACCACCTGCACCTGCTGGGCACCATGCTCAAGCCGGCCCAGATGGACGACCTGGCGCTGCTGCTCGAACGCGTGGGCGACGTGCGCCTGCGCCGGGCCCAGGCGCCCGACCGCTCGCCGGTGGAGCTCGACGACATCGCCGCGGCGCTGGCGCAGGGCCAGTTCCTGCCGTACTTCCAGCCCAAGGTGGCAATGGACTCGGGCCTGGTGGCGGGTGTGGAAGCGCTGGCGCGCTGGAACCATCCCGCGCATGGCGTGCTGGGACCGTATCACTTCATCAGCGCCATCGAAGGCACGCCGCTGATGGCGCCGATGACCCTGGCCATGACGGAGCAGGCCCTGCGCCAGCTGATGGTCTGGCGCGGCATGGGCCTGTCGTCGCTCAAGCTGTCGCTGAACCTGTCGGCCGACATCCTGTGCGACCACCAGTTTGTCGACACGCTCGACGAACTGGTCGCCTCGCACGGCGTGCCCGCGTCGGCCGTGATCTGGGAAGTGACGGAGACGACGGTGATGGACAAGCTGTCGCAGTCGCTGGCCAATGTGGCGCGCCTGCAGCTCAAGGGCTACGGGCTGGCGATGGACGATTACGGCATCGGCTACTCGTCGATGCAGCAGCTCTCGCGCTGCCCGTTCACGGAGTTGAAGATCGACCGCGTCTTTGTCGACGGCGCCTCGCAGCGTTCGAACCGGCGCGTGATCCTCGAATCGGCCATCGACATGGGCCACCGCCTCGGCGTGACCACGGTGGCCGAGGGCGTCGAGAAGATGAGCGACTGGGCGCTGCTGCGCGAACTCGGTTGCGACCTGGTGCAGGGCTTCATGATCGCCAAACCGATGCCGGGAGCGGCGATGGCGCCCTGGATCAAGGAAAACCGTGCGCGCCTGCGCACGCTGGCCGCCAGCGGGCAGCCGGCAGCAGCTTGACAGCTGGCGTTTTCTGTATTATTTTACCGTATGGTTAATTAACCAATAGGTAATATATGCACCAGGACCATCTCAGCCAGACCTTCGCTGCGCTGGCCGATCCCACGCGGCGCGCGATCCTGGCCCAGTTGGCGGCCGGGGAGTCGACCGTCTCCGAACTGGCCGGACCGTTCGCGATGACGCTGCCGGCCGTGACCAAGCACCTGAAAGTGCTGGAGCGGGCCGGCCTGATTTCGCGCGGGCGCCACGCCCAGTGGCGCCCGTGCAAGCTCGAGGCCGCGCCGCTCAAGCAGGCGTCAGTCTGGATGGACCAATACCGCCAGTTCTGGGAGGCGCGCCTCGACCGCCTCGACGACTACCTCAAGACCCTGCAAGCAAAGGACAAGCATCATGGCAAACCTTGATACAGGCGACCGCGAAGTGGTGATCGAACGCCTGGTTGACGCGCCGCGCAGCCTCGTCTTCGAAGCCTTCACCAATCCCGACCATGTGGTGCACTGGTGGGGGCCGAACGGCTTCACCAACACGATCGACCAGATGGATGTGCGTGTCGGCGGCAGCTGGACCTTCACCATGCATGGCCCGGACGGCACTGATTACCTGAACCGCATCGACTACCTTGAAGTGGTGCGGCCGGAGCGCCTGGTGTACCGCCACGGCGACCCCAGTGGCGATCCTGCGCACGACTTCATTTCCACCATTACCTTTGGCGACGCGGGCGGCAAGACGGCGCTGCGCATGCAGGTCCTGCTGGCCACGCCGGAGATCCTCGAAGAGATGAAGAAGATGGGCGCCGTCGAAGGCGGGCAGCAAACCATCGACCGCCTGGAAGCCTATTTACCCACCATGGAGAACGCACGATGAAATACGCCCTGATTGCCGCCTTGATGGCCTGTGGCGCGGCCAAGGCCGCCCCGGTCAGCTACGACATCGAACCGAATCACACCTACCCCAGCTTCGAAGCGGACCATATGGGCATTTCGGTCTGGCGCGGCAAGATCAACAAGAGCAGCGGCAAGGTCGTGCTCGATAAAGTGGCCGGCAGTGGCACGGTCGATATCGCGATCGACACGTCGAGCATCGACTTTGGCCAGCCGGCGTTGAACAAATGGGCCACCGGCGCCGACTTCTTCGACGTGGCCAAGTTCGGTGCCGATGCCCGCTACAAAGGCAGGCTGGCCGGCTTTGCCAACGGCGCGCCGACCCAGGTCGTGGGCGAATTGACGCTGCATGGCGTGACGCGGCCGATGAACCTCAAGCTCAACCTGTTCAAATGCGTGCCGCACCCCATGCTCAAGCGCGAGCTGTGCGGCGCCGATGCCGAAGGCAGTTTCCAGCGCGACGAATTCGGCCTCGTGGCCGGCAAGGACTACGGCTTCAACATGAAAGTGGCCCTGCGCATCCAGGTCGAAGCAATCGCAGTGGAATAAAACGTCGGGGTCACATCTGACATTTGGACATTTCGCGTGCGAAATGTCCAAATGTCAGATGTGACCCCGACGTATATTGAGTGTCCAAAAAAGCGGCGTCGACGGCGGGGCCGAGGACGTAGTTGCGGAACACCAGCTTGCGCATGCGCGAACTGCCCGCGAAGGCTTTTTCGGCGTCGTCGAGCTTGACCGACTTTGCCACCTGCTCGGCGCTCTCGCCCCTTGCGATGGCGGCGCGCACTTGCCTGTCGATGTCGGCAAACAGGGCGGCCATCTGCCTGATATACACGTCGTCGCGCAGCACGGGACCATGCCCGGGCACGACGATGGCCGGCTTCAGCGCCAGCAGCTTGTCCAGCGTGGCGCTCCACTCGCGCGGGTGCGATTGCGGGCTGCCCACATACGGCACCGGCGCCATCACCAGGTCGCCGGCAACGACGATGCCTTCGCGCGGCAGGTGGACGACGATGTCGCCGCTGCTGTGGCCGCGCCCCAGGAAGCGGATGTCGATCGTGCGGGCGCCACGGTACAGCGTCAAGTGCTCGTCGAGCGTGATCGTCGGCAGCACCACTTCTGTCGGCTCGCGCACAAAGCTTTCGGCGATGCCGATGTCGCTGGCGTAGGTGGCGCGTTCTTCGGCGTCCATCGGACCGCCAAACACGCTCACATCTTTTTGCAGGCGGCTCTTGAGCGCGCCGATAAAGGCGGGATAGCCGTCTGGCCCCAGCGCGGCTTTGCGGTTGGCCAGGCCGGTCGTGGGCAGGTAGTCGCGCGTGCGCGTATGGGCGATGAATTCGACGCCGGGAAAGGCGTCGCGGTAGACCTTGTTGCCACTGATGTGGTCATCGTGCCAGTGGGTGTTGACGACATAGCGCACCGGCTTGGGCGTCAATTTGCGCAGTTCGGCCAGCGCTTCGCGCGCTGAGGCGGGCGTGAGCGTGGCGTCGACCACGATGACATCGTCGTCGTTGATGATGAAGACGCTGTTGGCATTGACGGTGAGGCCGGGCGGCTCCTTGCGGATTGCCGCATAGACGCCATCGGCGAGCTTCTCGATGTCGACGCCGGCAGCGCTGGCGCCGCCGGCGGTGAAGAGGAGGGATAGGCACAGCGTTTTGAAGGACATCGGTATCCACTCCCCATATGTATGCGCTGCCTAGAGCGCCGGATAGTCAGTATAGCCTTCCGCACCGGGATGGTAAAACAGCTCGGGGCGCACGGCATTGAGCGGCGCGTCGCGTTTGAGGCGCTGCGGCAGGTCGGGATTGGCGATGAACCATTTGCCAAACGCGACGGCGTCGGCGCTGCCCGCTTCCAGCAGGCCCTGCGCGCCATGCTTGTCCAGCTTTTCATTGGCAATATAGACGCCGCCGAATTCACGCTTCAGCAAAGGCCCCAGGCTGTCTTCGCCCACACCTTCGCGGGCGCAGATGAAGGCAATGCCGCGTTGCTTCAGCGCGCGTGCCACATAGGTGAACGTCGCAGCACGGTCCGAGTCGCCCATATCATGGCTGTCGCCGCGCGGCGCCAGGTGCATGCCCACGCGCTGCGGACCCCAGACGTCGATGCAGGCGTCGGTGACTTCGAGCATCAGGCGCGCCCGGTTTTCCACCGGTCCGCCGTACTGGTCGCTGCGCGCGTTGCTGCCATCTTGTAGGAACTGGTCGAGCAGGTAGCCATTGGCGCCGTGGACTTCAACACCGTCGAAACCGGCCAGTTTGGCATTCTCGGCCCCCTTGCGGTAGGCGGCGACGATGCCGGCAATTTCATCGGTAGCCAATGCGCGCGGCACCGGGTAGGGGCGCTGCGGGCGCAGCAGGCTGACCATGCCCTTGGCGGCGATGGCGCTTGGCGCGACGGGGGCTGCGCCGTCCAGGAAGCTGGGGTCGGAAATGCGGCCCACATGCCACAGCTGCAGGAAGATGCGCCCGCCGGCGCGGTGCACGGCGTCGGTGACAAGCTTCCAGCCCGCCACCTGTTCGTCGGACCAGATGCCGGGAGTATCGGCGTAGCCCACGCCCATCGGCGTGACGGCCGTCGCCTCCGACAGGATCAGGCCGGCCGAGGCGCGCTGGGCGTAGTACTGGGCCATCAGGGCGTTTGGCACCCGGCCTGCGCCAACGGCGCGCGAGCGCGTCAGCGGGGCCATGATGATGCGGTTCGGGAGGGTCAGTTCGCCAATCAGGATGGGATCAAACAGGGTCGTCATGTGCTGCTCCTAAAGTTCGTGTTGCATATGGTCGAGAAAAGCCGCGATGGCTTTCTCGTTACGTTTGAAGAAGGTCCATTGGCCGACGCGGCGCGGCGTCACCAGCCCGGCGCGCACCAGCGCAGCCAGGTGGGTCGACACGGTCGACTGCGACAGGCCGCAGCGCTGGTCGATCAGGCCGGCGCACACGCCCATCTCGAGCGGATGCTCCTGGTGGGCGAAATAGCGCTGCGGATCCTTCAGCCAGTGCAGGATCTGGCGCCGGACCGGATTGGCCAGTGCCTTGTGGATGGTGTCAAAGTCCATATCGGCCTTCCTCGATTCGTATATCGAGATTCTACGATATATTTCAAGGGGCCATGCGCGAAAAGCAGAACTGAGGGCCATTTGCCCCCTTGCTCGGGGCGCTGGCCCGGGGCGTGGCGTCTTATCATCGCCGCATGACTTTTACTTTGCACCTGCCTGTTCTGTCCAAGCGTCTGTGGATGGTGGTGGCCTGCGTTGCCGCCCTGGCCGCGCCGGCCTACGCCGGTTTCGACCCGTTTGGCACCGAATCGCTGACTTCCGCGGCGCGTAACAGCGCGCGCGGCGCCGCCAGCCTGCCGTGCGGACGTGCCCCGGCGGCCGACGCCGAACTGACCCTGGCGGCGGCCATCGATTACGCCTTGTGCAATAACCCGCAAACCCAGCGTGCCTGGGCCAATGCCAAGGCGCAGGCGGCCCAGGTGGGGCAGGCCAAGGCGAACTACCTGCCCACCATCACCGCTACCGCGCAAAACCAGCGCGAAAAGAACACGACCACGGTCGACGCCGCGCCGGAACTCAATAACGACGTCAATTCGCGCCTGCGCAGCGTGCGGGTCGACCTGAACATGGTGCTGTTCGACTTTGGCGCCCGTTCGGCCAACCTGGAAAACGCGCGCCAGCTGCTCAATGCCGCCAACGCCGCCCACGACGCGACCTTGCAGGCCATCTCGATCGATGCGGCCCAGGCGTTCTACGACGCACAGAGCGCGCGCAGCCAGGTCGAGGCGATCCGCTCGGCCAAGACCCTGGCCGACCAGTCCTTCAAGGCGGCCGAAGCGCGTTTCAAGATTGGCCTTGGCAGCGGCGTCGAAAAACTGCAGGCCGAAACCGCCTCGGCGCAGGAGCGGCTCAAGCTGCTCAAGGCCGAAGGCGCCCTGCAGGTCGCGCTTGGCAACCTGGCCACGGTGATGGGCTTTGCGGCCAATACGCCGTTGCGCCTCGAAGGCAGCGACGACAAGCGCATGCCGGACGTGGCCTTCGTCAAATCCGTCGCCACACTGATGGAAGACGCCAAGCAGAAGCACCCCAACCTGGTGGCGGCGCGCGCCCAGCTGTACGCGGCGCAGGCCTCCGAAGGTTATGCCAAGGCCCAGTATTTCCCGACCATTTCCTTCAACGCGTCCAATTCGCGGGCGACCCAGCCAAGTTCGCAACTGGGCTTGCCGCCCTTGACGACGCAAAGCCGCGGCATGCAGTTCGGCGTGCAGCTCAACTTCCCCCTGTTTGATGGATTTGGCCGCATGTACCGCGCGCGCCAGGCGCATGCCCAGACCGAGATGCGCGAAGCCGACGTCGCCGAGCTCGAACAGCAGGTGGCGCTGGGCGTGTGGAAGACCTACCAGGCCTTGCAGACGGCCACGGTGGAGCTGAAAGTGGCGGAGCAGTATCGCGAGAGCGCGGCGCGCACCGTCGAAGCGGCGCAGGCACGCTACACCCTGGGCGCGACCCAGGTGCTCGAACTGCTCAATGCCCAGGCCACGCTGGCCAACGCCGAGACCCAAAAAATCCAGGCCCTGGCCGAATGGCGCACCTCGCGCCTGCGCCTGGCCTTCAACCTGGGGATCCTGGGGACCTGGACGCTGCGCTAGGCAGCACGCCTTCAAACACCGGATGCAGCGCCGGGCTGGCCAGCAGGCTGGCAGGCGTGACCGTGGCGCGCTGCCACGGGATGCTGCCGAAGTACCACAGCTTCCAGAAGCCGACATTGGCTTGCGGGTGGCGTTCCAGCAGTTCGCCGCAGCGCTCTTCTTCGCCCACCACCACACCGGCCCCCTGTGCCAGCACTTCGCGCGCCAGCGAAGTCTTGCGCGAGGGCGGAAAGGTGCTCTCGGCAATCACCGGGTCCTTGCCCGCTTCGACCACGATGCCCACATGGTTGGTCCAGCTGCCGGTGGCGCTGGCCACTTCGCGAAACGGCCGTGCAACGACGCGAATGAAAACCGGGTCGGCCACCTGGAGCGGGGGGAGGGAAGCGATCATGGCGGTCCTGCATTGCGTGGAGAAGGTCCCATCATCGGCGATGGTATCGAATCCTGCATGGAATTCAAAAAAATGACGTAAAATGCATGCTTCGGGATCATTATGTGATACCTCTACATGCAAGAGATCAGCCACATCGTCGCCACGCTCAAGCGCCTGCTCAAGGCGCGCGGCATGACCTACCGTGAACTGGGTGCGGCCCTCGACCTGTCGGAACCGAGCGTCAAGCGCCTGTTTTCCAGCGAACGCCTCACGCTCGAGCGGCTGGCGCAGGTGAGCGCCTTGCTCGGCTACACCTTGGCCGAACTGACCCAGGAAGCGGCGGCGTCGAGCCTGCAGCTGCATGTGTTGACCCGCAAGCAGGAAACCCAGCTCGTATCGAATGAAACGCTGCTGCTGGTCGCGGTGTGCGCATTGAACCACTGGACCCTGGCTGGCATCGTCGCGGCCTACCGCCTCGATACGCCGGCCTGCCTGAAGCATTTGCTCGTGCTCGACCGCATGGGCCTGATCGAACTGCTGCCGGGCGACCGCATCCGCCTGCGCATCGCGCGCGACTTCGACTGGCTGCCGGACGGGCCGATCCGGCGCTACTTCCTGCAGCAGGGCCTGGGGGAATTTGTCGACAGCCGTTTCGAGAACGAACAGGAAACGCTGGCCTTCGCCCATGCGATGCTGAGCGCATCTGCGCTGGCGCAGCTGCAGCTGGAGCTGCGCCGCCTGCGTGCGCGCGTGGCCGAACTGCATGCCGAGTCGGGATCGGCACCGCTGGCCCAGCGCACCGGCGTGGGCATGCTGCTGGCGATGCGCGAGTGGGAGCCGGCCGCCTTCCAGGCTCTACGGCGGACTTAAGCGAAGTGGTGCAGGCCGAGCGCGATCACCGCCGGCAGGGTCTGGATGTAGAGGATGCTCTGCTTGACCGTGACGGCGCCCCAGATGCCAGCCACCGTGATGCACAACAGGCCATACACAATGAAGGCGTTGGCGATGTCGGGGGTCGGATGGCACAGGCCCAGCGCCAGCGCCGCCACCAGGAAGCCGTTGTAGCAGCCCTGGTTGGACATGGCCGGTGCCATGATTTCCGCTTTTTCCGCCGTCAGGCCAAACACGCGCCGCCCGCGTGTCTTGAACAGCACCGTTTCAAGCAGCACAAAATACACGTGCAACAGCATGATCAGCGCGGTGAGGACGAGTGCAGCAGTGGCCATGGTCATTCCTTCTGAGTGGGGATGGCCAAACGATACACTATTTGCTGCCACAGGCGTTCGCCAAACTGGTTCAGCGCCAGGCCGCCCAGCACCAGCGCGCCGGCCGCCAGCTTCCACCATTGCAGGGTCTCGCCGAGGAACAGGGCGGCACTGAGCATGCCCGTCACCGGCACCAGCAGCGAGAAGGGGGCAATCGTCGCCGTCGCGTATTTGCGCACCAGCATCGACCAGATGCCAAAACCGAGCAGGGTATTCGGGTAGGACTGGAACAGCACCGTCGCGAGCGACTTCCAGCCGAAGCTGGCGGCCGCTTTGCTCCACGCGTCGAGCCCCTCAACGGCAAGGGACGCGAGCAGCAGCGGCGGCGTGGCCACCAGCGCGCCCCACACCACCAGCGAGAGGGCATTCACCTGCCCCATCTTCTTGGTGACGATATTGGCCATCGCCCACGACAGGCCGCCCAGGATGACCAGCACCAGTCCGACCAGGGTCGCCTGGCCTTGCAGGTGGACGGCAACCATGGCCATGCCCGACAGCGCCACCAGGGCGCCAACGAGCTGCACGGCGCGCGGGCGTTCGCCCAGCACCAGCACGGCCAGGCCAATGGTGAAGAAGGCCTGCAGCTGGATCACCAGCGAGGCCAGGCCGGCCGGCAAACCGAGCTTGATCCCGGTGAACAGTAACGTAAATTGCAGCGCGAACTGGAACAGGCCGTAGGCGGCCAGCAGGCCCCAACTGGTGTTTGGACGGCGTACGAAAAAGACCAGCGGCAGCGCCGCCAGCAGGAAGCGCAGCGCCGTAAACAGGATCGGCGGCAGGTCTTGCAGGCCGATCTTGATGACAACAAAATTGAAGCCCCAGATGCAGACCACGCCGAGCGCAATCAGGATATCGGTCGTGGTCATGGTGTGTTTCATGGACTTCCTTTCAGCAGGTCTCGAAGATTATGGCGCACTTCTGGCGTTCCTGCTGGCGGTGCTACACTCACGGCTCTTTTGTCGAATGCGGAGCGGCCATGACGTGGATGATTCTGTTTGTCGCCGGCTTGCTGGAAGTGGCGTGGGCGGTGGGCCTGAAATACACCGAGGGTTTTACGCGCCTTGCCCCATCGGTCTTTACGCTCGCCGCGATGGCCGGCAGCGTGCTGCTGCTTGGCCTGGCAATGCGCCAACTGCCTTTGGGGACGGCTTACGCGGTATGGACAGGCATTGGCACCGTCGGCACGGCGGTGATGGGCATGGTGCTGCTGGGCGAACCGGCAGGGGCGCTGCGCCTGGGCTGCATCGGCATGATCGTTGCCGGCATCCTGGGACTGAAACTGCTCACACCCACGTGAATTGGGCAGTCTTCTACATGAGTTGTGCATGAATGCGCATGCGCGCTCCCGCATATGCCCAAGACAAACCGGTTCGGTGCGGGTATTCTGGCTGCATGAAAACCATCTCTATCATTGATTCCCACACCGGCGGTGAACCGACCCGCCTGATCATCGGCGGCGGCCCCGAATTGGGCTCCGGTCCCTTGTCCGAACGGCGCGAACGCTTCCGCAGCGATTTCGACCGCGTGCGCTCCGCCGTCGTCTGTGAGCCGCGCGGCTCCGATGTGCTGGTCGGCGCGCTGCTGTGCGAGCCGCATGCGCCCGATTGCGTGGCCGGCGTCATCTTCTTCAACAACGTCGCCTACCTTGGCATGTGCGGACACGGCATGATTGGTGTCGTCGCGTCGCTGGCCTTCCTGGGCCGTATCGGGCCGGGCCGCCACCGCATCGATACGCCCGTTGGCGTGGTCGAGGCGACCCTGCACGACGATGGCAGCGTCACGATCGACAATGTGGCGTCCTACCGCAGCGGCGAGAAAGTCACCGTCAGCGTCGAGGGTTACGGCCCCGTCACGGGCGACGTGGCCTGGGGCGGCAACTGGTTTTTCCTGATCGGCGAGCATGGACTGGACATCGATCCATCGAATATCGACGCGCTGACGGCCTTCACGGTCGCCGCGCGTGCGGCGCTGGAGGCCAACGGCATCACCGGCGACGATGGCGCCGAGATCGACCATATCGAAATGTTTGCGCCGTCAACGACGGGCGCCGACAGCAAGAGCTTCGTTCTGTGTCCGGGCAAGGCCTACGACCGTTCGCCCTGCGGCACCGGCACCAGTGCCAAGCTGGCCTGCCTGGCCGCGGACGGCAAACTGGCCGAAGGCGATTTGTGGCGCCAGGAGAGCGTCATTGGCAGCGTGTTCGAGGCGAGCTATCGCCTTGACGGCGCGCGCCTGCTGCCCAGCATCCGCGGCAAGGCCTGGGTCAACGCCCAGTCGCAGCTCATTTTCGACGAGACCGATCCCTTCGTCTGGGGTATCCGCTAACGCAGGCAGAAGCGGTACTGGGCCGGCGTCATGCCGACGGTGGCCTTGAACTGGCGTGTGAAGGCACTGTGGTCGCCATAGCCGCAGGCCTGGGCGATGCTGGCGATGCTGTCTTTGCCGGCCAGCAGGCGCGCTGCCGCATCGAGGCGCGCCTTGATGATCATCTGGCGCGGCGTGATCCCGAAAATACGCAGGAAATAGCGCTCCACCTGGGCCACCGACATGCCGGCTTCGCGCGCCAGCTGCGCCATTGGCAGGGGCTCGGCGTAATCCTGCTGGATGGTGCGCGCCAGCGCGGCAAGCTTGCGGTAGGCGGGGTTTTTCTTGTCGGGCATGGCCAGGTCGCGCGAAATGCCGCATACGCCAACGATGGCGCCATCACGGTCGCGGATGGCCAGCTTGCGCGTGACGCACCAGCCGGGATCGCGGTCCGGATACAAATGCAGTTCAAGGTGTTCGTCCAGTTCGGCACCGCTGGCCAGCACCGCCTTGTCCTGGGCCAGGAAGGTCGCGCCGAAGGGCGGGCCGAATACCTCGGCAGCGGTGCGGCCAATCAGCGCCTCCTTGCCGGCCACGCCGCAGCGCTGCACGAGCGCCTGGTTCATTTGTACATAACGGCCCTGCGCGTCCTTGATGAAGAACACCACATCGGGCAGGGCGTCGAACAGCGGCACCGCAAACAGCGGGTTGGCGGCAAGCGCGCGGGCGAGGGCGTCAGGCACTGGTGCGCTCGAAGTCGTCGTTCACGCGGGTCATGTAGAACCATTCCTGGCATGCGCCGGCATTCGAATCGGGGAACAGGATCAGGCCGTCGTAGGCTGCCAGCACCGGCGTGCCATCAAAGCGCACGCCAATCTGTTCACCTTTTTCCACATGGTCGAAACTGGACCAGTTGCGCGTGAAAGCGTCGCCGGCGTCGATCTTGTCGATCACTTCCACCATCGACAGCGCTTCCATCGCCGAGAGCGCGATCGGCTCCGGCTTCGGCGCATCGATCAGGCCCAGGTGGGCCAGTGTGTTGACGATGGCGCGGTAAGCCACACCAGGCGCTCCCGGATCGGCGTGCTGGCCACATTCGAGCGTGAGCGCGTAGCCGCCGGTGCTGCGCATGTATTCGGTGGTGCCCACGCCATAGCGCAGGTGCAGTTCGGCGTCGCCCGCGCCCATGCGGCGCTGCACGCCGTGGCCGTAGGTGGCGAGCCAGCCATCGACAAAGCGGCGCACCCCCAGGATGCGTGCCATCGCGCGTTCGGCGGCGGCGTGGGCGAAGGGTTCCAGCGGTCCGTCGTTATTGCGCGGGCCAACCATCACAAACGGCGCGCTTTGGGCGTTGAACGAATGCAGGTCGAGCAGCACGTCGTGCGCGGCCAGCAAAGGGCATAGCCAGTTGGCGATGCGGTCTTCGAAGTCCTGCGGATCGGCATTGGGAAAGAGGTTGCGATTGAGGTTGCGTTGGCCGGCGCGCTCGCCGCGCTGGTAGGCCAGCGGATTGGCGATGGGGACGAAGGTGACACTGCCGGCGGCCAGGTGCAGCGCACCGGTGTCGAGTTCCTGCATCACGCGCCCAATCGCTTGCGTGCCGCAGGTCTCGTTGCCATGCACCGCGCCCATGACGACCAGGCGCGGCCCATTTGCCAGGCCGGTGTAGTTGACGGATTTGAACTGCAGTTGATGCGGCATGCCGGCGAACCTCTGAAATATCGGGACTCCGATATTCTATCCGGCTTGCGCTTAGAAGGTGTAGTTCACGGTTGACAGCAGGATCGGCGTCGTCGTCTTCTTCACGATCGGGCTGTCGGCCGCGTCGCCCACCAGGTGGGTCACGCCGGCGACCGTACGTACGGACCAGTGGGCGTCGATGACGTGGTTCCAGTTGACCGAGGCGGCCACGGATTCGAATCCGCCCTTGGCGGTATAAGCCTTGTAGCCGGAAGCGGCCGACTGGGCCGCCGTCACGCCGTACCAGGTCTGGACGTTCTTGCGGTCGCCATAAGTGGCCGAGCCGTGGAAAGCGATCTGGTCGCTGGCATTGCTGGAGAAGGGCACCGTGACGCCGCCTTCGTAGGTGTTGCCACGATCGCGGTTCGAGAGGGCCAGGTGCGCTGTGAAGTCCAGCTTGGCCAGGCCCAGGTCGTAGGCGCCACCAAGATTGGCGATGGCAGCGCCCTTGATGCGGCCCATGCCTTTGAGCTCGTCGGAGCCGTTGAACAGGTTTTCCTTCTTGTCGTAGCGGCCGGCGTCGTAGGACAGCGAAGCGCTGTACGACAAGGCGTCGACCTTGCCCATGTAGCCCAGGCCGCGGTAGGTGCTGGCGAAGAAGCCGTTATTGGCCTGGTAATCGGCAAACAGGGCCGGACGGACGCGGTAGTCCTTGGCGCCGCTGTATTGGGGCGCGACGATGACGCCGGCGCCAACGGTGGTGGTGCCGTCGGACAGGATGTCGGCGGCCGCTGCCGACAGGGCGGACAGGGCGAGGGCGGCGAAGAGGCTGGTGTGCTTGTGCATGGTCGTTTCTTTTTACGGTGGGGGAGAAAGGGACGCAGTGTGGCGGCGTATTTGCACCTGTGCCAGCGCTGAATCGGATGGTCCATTTGGCGCCACCACGGGTACCGGATGGCGGTACAATCGGCGCCCATGCATACACATTCCGAACGCATCCACGGCCTCGACACGCTGCGCGCCTGCGCCATCGTGCTGGTGGTGCTGCACCATTACGTGCTGTTCGTGAGCGGCGCGCCCACCTTTGGCTGGGTAGGGGAAATTGGCTGGGTGGGCGTGGACTTGTTCTTCGCCCTGTCCGGCTACCTGATTGGCAACCAGATCTTCGCCGCGCTGCGCAGCGCGGCAGGCCTGTCGCTGCCGCGCTTCTATGCGCGCCGCTTTCTGCGCACGCTGCCGGCCTACTATGTGGTGCTGGCCCTGTATTTCCTGTGGCCGGATTTTCGTGCAGGCGCCACCTTGCCGCCGCTGTGGAAGTTCCTCACCTTCACGCAAAACATCAACCTCAACCCCGGCACCGCCTTCTCGCATGCCTGGTCGCTGTGCATCGAAGAGCAGTTCTACGTGCTGCTGCCCGCATGCGCGCTGGCGATCGCGGCGCTGCGCCGTTCACTGTGGTGGACCTGGGTGGGTGTGGGACTGGCCTTCGGCGCCGGGATGGCCATGCGCGCCTGGGTGTGGGACGAATATGTGGGCGGCGACCTGCATGGCCGCACCCACTACTACCAGTTCATCTACTATTCCTCGTTATGCCGCTTCGATGAATTGATGGCTGGCGTGGCGCTGGCCCTGCTGAAGAACTTCCATGGACGCGCCTGGGGGCGCCTCACCCGCCGTGGCAATGTGATGCTGGGTGCCGGCCTGCTGGTGTGCAGCCTGGCCTTCTACCTGTTCCTGCTCGACCGCCTGGGATTCATGCTGACGGTGTTTGGCTACCCGCTGCTGGCGCTCGGCTTTGGACTCTTGATGGTGGCAGCGCTGAGCGAAGGGTCGCTGCTGGCCGCGACGGCCGTTCCCGGCGCCGGGCGCCTGGCCCTGTATGCGTATGCGATCTACCTGACCCACAAGCAGGCCTGCATCCTGGCCAATGCCGCCCTGCAGGCGCGCGGTGTCGATCCCGGGCAGGGCGTGGCGATCGCCATCATGCTGGCCCTGTCGCTGGTGTCGGGCATGGCCTTGTACCACCTGGTGGAGCAGCCCTTCATGGCGCTGCGCGCGCGCTGGGTGCCTACACTGCGTCGATCGTAAGCTGCTGGCGTGCCAGGTGTTCCATCACCGCCTGCATGCGCCAGGATTTGTCGTCGTGGACCGTTTGTTCGATCAAGGCACGCAGGCCCGGCACGGCTTCGAGCGTGTGGCGGCTATGGTAGGCGTGAATCAACAGGGCCAGCAGTTCGTCCGGATTGCCGCAGGAGCGGCGCGCGCGCATGTCGATCACGGCGATCAGGGCGCGCTGCATGCGCGGCGTCGGATGCGTGATATGGGCAAAGATGTGCGGCGTGTTGGTGATCGACTCGCACAGGCGGCGCTCGATCTCGTCCGGCTTGACGTCGGAGGCGATGTCGAAATAGGCCTTGTTCCAGTGCGTGCGCGCGTAGACGTGCCCGGGCGGGAAGGAGTCGGCCGTTTCAAAACCGAGCGCCCGGCTGGCGCGCGAGAGCAGGTGGGCCAGCGTGTCGATCAGCGGCATCAGTAGGGCGTTCCGTCTTTGTGGGTGAAGATGCGCTTGTGGTCGGCGCCCTGCACGGCGGCGATGTCGTCGTCCGGATAGACGACGGTATCGCCGGCGATGCGCGCGCCCGCTTCCAGGTAAAGCACATCGGCGCTGCCGCGGTTGACCAGCTGGTGCGCGTCGCCGCTGCCGGCCTTGAAGCCGGCGCACATGCCGGCACGCAGTGCTGTTTCGCCGCGGTCGGTAATGAGCACCGCTTCGCCTTCGATCACATAGACGAATTCGTCCTCATGGCTGTGGGCGTGGCGCAGGGCCGAGCGGCCACCCGGCGCCAGGCGCACCAGGTTCACGCCAAAGCCGGTCAGGCCGAACAGGTCGCCCAGGGTGCGCTTCTGGCGGCCTTCGGCCAGGGCGATGAAGGGCGCCGGCGCGTTGGCCGGCATGGGGCGCAGCGCGACGCTGGCGGCATCGACCGCGACAGGGTATTCAGGATGCATGGCGTGCCTTAATTGAGAGTCGAGTCAGCGATTTTATACTTGGCGCGCAATTGCTGCAGGAGAGGGCGCTGGCGCTGCAGGAACAGGTTGAACTGCGCAATGACCTGGGGGTGCAGGCGCGTCGAGAGCGAGAAGTCGCTCGGGCCGTGCGGCAGGCCCGGGTCGAACACCAGGCCGCCCGGCGCCTTCAGTTCTTCGGCCAGCAGGTAATTGGCCACGTCGACGTTGACATAGACAGCGTCGATGTGGCCGGCCAGGGCGTGGCGCAGCAAGCCGTCGAAGGCGCTGCTGGTGGTGACGCTGATGGCTTTGGACTCGATGGCCGGCATGAACGGCCAGGGTGTAAATCCCAGCACGGTGCCCAGCGTCCTGGCGCGTTTGAGCGGGCGGCCTTTATGTTGCGGCAGGACCATCGCCCCTTCTTCCGAGGCGACGATGGGCGTACTGTAGGTGAAGGCCATGCCCTTGCGGCGGCCGGCCTGCCAGTTGGGATTGTCCGGATACTTGAAGTCGAGGGTGGTCTCGCCAAGGTAGACGGTAAACAGCCGGTTGATCGGCAGCGGCAAGTATTTGAAACTGTAGCCCTGTTCCTGCGCGAAGGCGTCGAGGACGTCGCGCGCGTAGCCGGAAAACTCACCGGTGCTGGTGGTGCTGTGCAGGGGGAAGTACTGGAGATTTTCGACGCCGATGACGAAGCTCTTGCGTTCTTCTGCGTGGCAGGCCAAGGCGGCGCCAGCGCACATCAGCACCAGCGCCATGCGCAGGCAGAAGGACTTCACAGCTACCATGGTCGTCGCTTTCGGCGGGCGCGCGCCAGGCGGCGCGCTCGCCTCAAGGATAGCGTGAAATCAGGGCGCGGCCAAGCGGATCAGGTACCGAAACGGCCGGCTCGGAAGTCTTCCACGGCTTGAAAGATCTCGGCCTGGGTATTCATCACGAAGGGGCCGTATTGCGCGATCGGTTCGCCCAGCGGCTGGCCGGCGATGAGCAGCAGGCGGCTGTCCACGGCGGCCTTGATGCGCACGCCGTCCGCGCCGCCCTGGTTGGCCAGGATGGCCATGCGCTGGGCCGGCACACACTTGCCCTCGACGACGACGTCGCCGCGGAACACATACAGGAGGGCGTTGTGCCCCGCGGGCAGGGCCTGCTCAAAGGTGGCGCCTTCGGGCAGGGCGATGTCCAGGTAGAGCGGCTGGGTGCCTTCGCGCTGCACGGCGCCCGCCACGCCGTGGCTCGCGCCGGCGATCACTTGCACTGTCGCGCCTTCGTTCGTGGCAAAGCGCGGGATTTCCTCGTTGGGGATGTCGCGGTACCAGGGCGCGCTCATCTTGTCCCGGGCGGGCAGGTTGAGCCACAACTGGAAGCCTTCCATCAGGCCCTCGTTCTGCTCCGGCATTTCGGAGTGGACCACGCCGCGACCAGCGGTCATCCACTGCACGCCACCGTTGGTGATCAACCCTTCGTGGCCGGCGCTGTCGCGATGGCGCATGCGCCCCGTGATCATGTAGGACACGGTTTCAAAGCCGCGGTGCGGATGCTCGGGAAAGCCGGCGATATAGTCGCCCGCCTGCTCGCTGCCGAAGGCGTCGAGCATCAGGAAAGGATCGAGGCGGCGCTGCAGGGATTGAGTGAGCACGCGGTTGATCTTCACACCGGCGCCATCCATCACGAACTGGCCATCGACAATGCGTTCGACAGGGCGGCTTTGCTGCACGCGCTCTGGGTTCAACTGCTGTGTCATCACTCTCTCCATATTGATGTTGACGATCAGGCTAAGATGGCGTCGATGTCGGCGTCGGCCTGGGCGCGGGCGCGGGCGACCGCTTCCGGACCGTAGCCATGGCCTTCCGAATAGACGACCGTCACGTCGGTCAGGCCCAGGAAGTTCAGGAAGGTGGTCAGGTGCGGCAATTGGGTGTCGCTGGCGGCGCCCTTGTGCATGCCGCCGCGGCTGACGGCCACGTAGACTTTTTTCCCGGTCAGCAGGCCGACAGGGCCTGTCTCCGTGTACTTGAAGGTGACGCCGGCGCGGGCGATCGCGTCGAACCAGCTTTTCAGCTGCACGGTGATGCCGAAATTGTACATCGGTGCGCCGATGACGATGACGTCGGCCGCCTGCGCCTGGGCGATCAGGGCATCGTCGAGCGACACGCGGGCCGCTTGTTCAACGCTGCGCTGCTCGGCCGGCGTGAACAGCGCTTGCAGGGTCGCTTCGTCCAGGGTCGGGTGCGGGGCGCTGGCCAGGTCGCGGCGGGTCAGTGTGACGTTGGCAGCGCTGGTGGAGAGTTTGGCGACGATGCTGTCGGCCAGGCGGGTCGACTCGGAACCTTGGGATTTTGCGCTGGAATTGATTTGCAAGATGTTCATGATCTAGTCCTCAGTGTTGGGTTGGGTGCGGCGATGAATGAACTATAGAGGTTCCATAAACAATGCGGAAGGCGTTAAAATGGATAACATTATTCGTCATATGGAACAATCATCATGACCGTCGAAGCCAATGACTTGATGCTGTTTGCGCGCATCGTCGACAGCGGCAGCTTCAGCCTGGCTGCCCAGCGCATGGACTTGCCCAAGTCCACGGTGTCGCGCCGCATCACCCAGCTCGAAGCGGCGCTGGGCGAGCGCCTGCTGCAAAGGACCACGCGCAAGCTGGTGCTCACCGAGTTCGGTGCCAGCTTGCTCGAGCATGCGCGCAAGGTGGCCGACGAGGTCGAGGCGGCGGGGGCGCTGGCCCAGCACCGGCAAGTGGCGCCGAGCGGACGGCTGCGCATGTCGATGCCGGCCGATTTTGCCAACCTGGGCCTGGGGACGGTGCTGACGCGTTTCATGGACAAATACCCGGCCATCACGCTCGAGCTCGATTTGTCGCCGCGCCGGGTCGACCTGGTGGCCGAGAATTTCGATATCGCGATCCGGATGGGCGATTTGCCGGATGATTCGTCGCTCAATGCGCGCCGGGTGGCGCTCGAGCGCATGGGCCTGTATGCCGCCCCGTCCTATATTGCTCGGCGTGGATTGCCCGAGCACCCGGACGACTTGCTCCAGCACGAGCTGCTGTGTTTGTTGCGGCGCACGGGCGGGCCGATACCCTGGGTGCTCCAGCGCGGCAAGGTGCGCTGGGAGCGCGAACTTCCCGCGCGCATGACGGCCAATTCCCCCGACCTGCTGGCGCGCATCGCCACCGAAGGTAGTGGCATCACGGCAGTATCGGACTTGTTTGCCAAGGAACGCGTGGCCGAAGGGGAACTGGTGCGCGTCTTGCCCGAATGGGACTTGCCTGCGGTGACGGGCTGGGCGGTTTTCCCCGGTAGGCGCCTGATGCCCGCCAAGACCCGCGCCTTCCTCGACATGATGGAAGGCATCTGCTGCGAAGACGCCAAAAAGCGTCTATAACCGTGGGGTCAACCGTGGGGTCAAACCCGGCAACTTGACAAATCGGGGACAGACCCTAAGTGCCAATTAGGGTCTGCCCCCGATTTGTCAAGTTGCCGGGTTTGACCCCCATATTCTTAAGGCTTGTTGCCCATCATTTCGCCGAGACGGACGCCGCCGGCGGGGGCCCAGCTTGGATTGAAACTGATCGTGTCTTTTTGGAACAGCATCACCACGGTCGAGCCGAGCAGGAAGCGGCCCATTTCTTCGCCCTTGTTGAGCAGCACCTGGGTGTCGTAGCGCCATTCGCGCACTTCTTTCGTGCGCGGCGGGTTGACCACGCCGTGCCACACGGTGGCCATGCTGCCGACGATCGTCGCGCCCACCAGCACCATCACGAAAGGGCCAAACTCGGCCGATTCGAACACGCACACCACGCGTTCATTGCGGGCAAATAAATTGGGAATGCCGCGCGCCGTCGTCGGGTTCACCGAGAACAGGTCGCCCGGCACATAGATCATGCGCGTCAGGCGCCCGTCGCAGGGCATATGGATGCGGTGGTAATCCTTGGGCGAGAGGTAGACATTGGCAAAGCTGCCGTGGCGGAATTGCTCGGCCAAGGTGGCATCGCCGCCCACCAGCTCGGTCGTCGAAAAATTGTGGCCCTTGGCCTGGAAGATCCGGCCGTTTTCAATCGCGCCGAACTGGCTGATCGCACCATCGACGGGGCAGACGAAGTCGGCCTCGGCCAGCGGGCGCGCACCGGCGCGCAGCGGGCGCGTGAAAAATTCGTTGAAGCTGCTGTAGCTGCCGATGGCCGGATTGGCCGCCTCGCTCATGTTGACGCCGTACTTGCCGACGAACCAGCGGATGAAGCTGGTCGTGTTGGCGCCGCCGCGCCAGTTGGCGCCACGGCCGGCGAGGGCGGTCAGCGCCATTTTGGGAAGGACGTATTGCGGCAAGACTTTGATGCTGTCGGACACGATAAGGGGCCTCGAAAAGAGAATGGCGAATTATAGCGGGCAGCGGCGTTTCCCGGGCATAATGCCGGTTTAATAAAAAGACATGGTTGCCAATGTACTTACGCCGTCTTGCCCTCGCCAGCGCCATCACCCTGGCCTTTCCCGTCCACGCGGAGCCTGAAGCCCCCGCGCCCAAGGCCGAGGAAAAGATCCAGAAGGTCGAAGTGAAGGCGGCCGCGACGGCCTACGATCCGCGTCGTGACGACACGGCCAGCAAGATCGTCGTCAACCACGAAGAAATCGTCAAATATGGCGACACCAGCATCATGGACGTGTTCAAGCGTCTGCCCGGCATTACCGTCTCCGGTGCGGCCGGTCGCGGCGGCGGCGAGATCCGCATGCGCGGCCTGGGCGCCGGCTATACCCAGATCCTGATCAACGGCGAGCGCGCACCGGCCGGTTTTTCGCTCGACTCGCTCGCGCCCGACGTGATCGAACGTATCGAGATCCTGCGCGCGGCCAGCGCCGAATATTCGACCCAGTCGATCGCCGGCACCATCAATATCGTGCTCAAGAAAGTCGTGGTCAAGGCGCAGCGCGAACTCAAGCTGGGCTACGGCAAGGGTGGTGGCTACTATTCGCCCGACGCCACCGCGCAGTTGTCGGACCGGCGCGACCAGCTGTCCTGGTCCCTGAGCGTCTCCGCGCGCCACAACAACTTCGCGCGCGACACCCCCACGCGCGAGGACGGCGTCGACCCGGCCGGACAGGCCAAGCTGCTGCGCACCACGCGCGATACCGACGATGGCCGTGGCGACTCGCTCAACCTGGCGCCGCGCCTGAACTGGACGGCCGATGGTGGCGACACCGTCACCTGGCAGAGCTATTTGAACATCAACCGCTTCGACCGCAGCGCCGCCAGCCGCGTCACCACGCTGCTGGGCGACACTCCCCTGTACCCTGCCGTCGACTCGACGCAGGCGAGCCATTCGAGCTATGGCCGCATGGACCTGAACTGGGTCCACAAGCTCGCCGCCGGCGCCAGGCTGGAACTGAAGCTGGGCCTGTCGGAAGGCCGCAACAGCAACGACTCGCTGCGCCGCTCCACCGGCAGCACGCCGCTCGATTCGCTCATCGCCACCGTCAGCCGCGACAGCGGCGTCACCAGCACCGGCAAGTACGCTACCCCCATCGTCGAAGGCCACGCCCTGGCCATGGGCTGGGACCTGGGCCGCAACCACCGTGGCGACGAACGCCGCCAGCACGACGCGCCCGCCTTCGACAGCGACGAGACCTACGAGGCCAATGTCGATCGCCTGGCCACTTATGCCCAGGACGAATGGAGCCCGACCTCCGACTGGTCGGTCTACCTCGGCGCGCGCTGGGAAGGCATCCGCACGGTCGCCGACGGCAGCACCTTCGCCAGCGCCACTTCGCGCAGCAGCGTGTTCAGCCCGCTCGCGCAGACGCTGTGGAAGGTCCCGGGCGGGAAGGGCAGCCAGCTGCGCTTCGCCCTCACGCGCACCTACAAGGCGCCCAGCGCGCAAAGCCTGGTGCCGCGCCGCTTCACGGCCGTCAACAACAGCAGCACCGAGCCCGATTACCAGGGCAATCCCAGGCTCAAGCCTGAACTGGCGCTGGGCTTCGACGCGTCCTACGACTGGTACTGGGCCGAAGGCGCGCTGCTCTCGCTCAGTACTTCCGCCCGCCGCATCGACGGCTACACGCGGCGCACGCTGGTGCAGGACGCCGGGCGCTGGGTCAGCCTGCCCGTCAACGATGGCCAGGCCCATACGCGCGCTCTGGAACTGGAAGCCAAATTCCCGCTCAAGGCCCTCATGGCCGACGCGCCCAACCTCGACCTGCGGGCCAGCCTCTCGCGCAACTGGTCGCGCGTGGACAGCGTGCCGGGGCCGGACAACCGCCTGGCCGGCCAGACGCCTTTTTCGGCCAATATGGGTGTCGACTTCAAGACGGGCGCCTGGATGTGCGGCGCCAGTTTCGCCCTTCGCAGCGGCGGCCCCTTGCGCGACTCGGCCACCCAGACCTCGTATGAGACGGTACGGCGCGACCTTGACGCCTACGTGCTCTATAAATTTGATCCCCAACGCCAGCTGCGCGTGAGCCTGTCGAACTTGCTGGCGCGCGACTGGGTCTCCATGAGCAGCTATGCCGACGCCGCCGGGACCGTGCACCGCACGACCATGTATCCCGGCAAGATCAACATACGCGCGGGCATGGAAATCAAGTTCTGATTCGCGTACTATGGGGAAATGAAAAAAACCCTCAAGGCCCCGCTCACG
>JAZJYP010000100.1:0-3456 GCA_040390345.1 Pseudomonadota bacterium
CCTTCCAGGTCTCGTCCAAGATCGACTCGCGCACCATTCTCGACCAGATGGGCGCCGAAGCACTGCTGGGCATGGGCGACATGCTCTACATGCCGCCGGGGACCGGCCTGCCGGTGCGCGTGCACGGCGCCTTCGTATCGGACGACGAAGTCCACCGCGTTGTGAAACACTTGAAGACATTGGGCGAGCCAAACTATATCGAGGGCATCCTCGAGGGCGGCACGCTCGAAGGCGAGGGCGGTGGTGCCGATGGCGCACCGGCCGGCGAGGGCGGCGGCGAGGCCGATCCGATGTACGACCAGGCGGTGCAGGTCGTGCTCAAGAACCGGCGCGCCTCGATTTCGCTGGTGCAGCGCCACCTGCGCATCGGCTATAACCGCGCCGCGCGCCTGCTCGAACAAATGGAAACGTCTGGCGTGGTCTCGCCCATGCAGTCGAACGGCAACCGGGATATCCTGGTGCCGGCCGCCAGCGCAGAATAAAAGGACATCATGCGAACCGCATTGCGCACTACCCTGGCGGTGGCCGTTTTCGCCGCCGCCGGCCTGGCCCAGGCCAGCGCCCTCGAACAGTTCAAGGCCTTCGTGGCCAGTACCAAGGCGGCGAAAGGCGAATTCACGCAGCAGCAGCTGCGCAAGCCCGACTCCAGCGCCAAGGTGGCGCTGCCCTCGTCGGGCACCTTCCTGTTCGCCCGTCCGGGCAAGTTCATCTGGACCTATACCAAGCCTTACGACCAGCTGCTGCAGGCCGATGGCGAGCAGCTCTTCATCTATGACAAGGACCTGAACCAGGTCACGGTGAAAAAGCTGGGCGACGCGCTCGGCTCCTCGCCGGCGGCGATCCTGTTTGGCAGCAACGACCTGGAAAAGAACTTCACGCTGGCCGAAGCGGGCAAGCGCGATGGCCTCGAGTGGCTGCAGGCCACGCCGAAGAACAAGGACACGACCTTTGAGCAGATCAGTATTGGCCTGCGCAACGGCGTGCCCGAAGCGATGGAACTGCGCGACGCTTTCGGCCAGACGTCGGTGCTGAGCTTCAAGAAATTCGAAAAGAACCCGGCCATCTCCGCCAACCAGTTCAAATTCGCGATCCCCAAAGGCGCGGACGTGTTCAACAACTGAACCATTGACCAGCGTCGTGGTCTACCTGGCATGCCCATGCCAGAGAGGCCCCATGGACGCGCCGCGCGACGACTACGACACCCCGTGGAAACACGCGGTCACCCGCTATTTTCCCGAATTCATGGCCTTCTTTTTTCCTGCCGCGCACGCAGGAATAGACTGGACCATTCCCTATGCCTTCCTCGACCAGGAACTGGCCCAAGTGCGGCGCGACGCCAAAGTGGGCAAACGCGTGCTCGACAAACTGGCCAGGGTCGCCCGCAACGATGGCGGCGCGCCTTTCGTGTTCGTCCACGTCGAAATCCAGCGCGGCCACGACAGCGATTTCGCCGAGCGCATCCGGTCGCTAAATTGATGGACTACGCGAACGATTTGCATAGCCTGCTGTCTAACCAGAATGCGTTCGCGCTGGTGACCGCCGCGCATTTGCTAACGCAGGTGAGCAAAGGCAAGGCCGAGCAGCGGATTGAATTCAAAAAGCGCCTGACCGGCCTTCTTTATGAACGGCAATGGGATGAGCAGCGCGTGCGTGACCTGATGGAAGTTGTTGACTGGATGATGAATTGGAAAGGAGTCGAAATATGCCTTACATTAATTCATTTGTCCGGAGTGGACGGCAAGAAGGACGGCAAGAAGGACGGCAAGAAATCTTGCGCGAATTGTTGAACGAACGATTTGGCACGGTGCCAGAATTGATCGATATGCGCCTCACTGTGGCAAGCGTGGAGGAACTCCGCGCTTGGGGCCGCGCACTACTCACTGCCAAATCGATCGACGATGTCTTCCTGGCGTCCGCCGCTTAAGCGAGCACCATGTCGCCAGCTTCTTGCTTTTCCGTCTGCAAGATCATGTCGGCCGCCTTTTCCGCAATCATTACTGTGGGCGCATTGGTATTGCCTCCCACGAGGGTCGGCATGATCGAGGCATCGACGATGCGCAAGCCCTCGATGCCGTGCACCTTGAGCGTATCGTCGACGACGGCCATGGCGTCGTGCCCCATCTTGCAGGTGCCTACAGGGTGATAAATCGTTCCGGCCTTGCGGCGGATGAATTCCTTTAAGGCTTCGTCATCCTGCACGTCTTCACCGGGGAAGAACTCGCGGCCGCGATACGGATCGAAGGCCTTGGCCGCCAGCAGGCGCCGGCCGGCTTTCACGCCACGCAGCATGGTTGCCATATCGTCCGGGTGCGACAGGTAGTCCGGTTCGATCCTGGCCGGCGCCAGGGGATCGGCGCTGTGCAAGGCAATGCGGCCCCGGCTCTTCGGCCGCAAATCGCAGACGTGCAGGGAATAGCCATGGCCAAGCAACGTAAAGGCCGCACGCGACAGGGTATGGGCATGGTCGTCCAGCGTGGCCGGCGTGAAGTGCAGTTGCAGGTCAGGGATGGCTTGGCCAGGTTCGCTCTTGATGAAGCCGCCACCTTCGGCTGAATTGGTGGTCATCGGCCCCTTGCGATGGCGCAGGTAATTGAGCAGATGCAGGCCCTGGAACAGCACATTGCTCCAGGAGATGGCCAGCGACACCGGCTTGGTGGCCTTGTGGACGATGAGGATATCGAGGTGGTCTTGCAGGTTTTCTCCCACGCCCGGCAGTTCGTGCACCTGGGCGATGCCGTGGCGTGCCAGCTCTGCCTTGGGGCCCACGCCCGAGAGCAGCAAAAGCTGGGGAGAATTGATCGCGCCGCCCGACAGCAGCACTTCGCGCGCAGCGCCCACCTGCAGCTCGCGTCCATCCTTGCGGTAAGCGACGCCGACGGCGCGCTTGCCCTCGAACAGCACGCGCGTGGCCTGGGCGCCGGTGATGACGGTCAGGTTGGGGCGCTGGCGTACCGGATGCAGGTAGGCGCGCGCCACGCTCCAGCGCTCGCCATTCTTTTGCGTCAGCTGGTACAGGCCCACGCCTTCCTGCTCGGCCCCGCTGAAATCATTGTTGGGCGTGTAACCCGCTTCCTTTGCCGCGTCGAGGTAGACGCCGGAGAGCAAGTTGGGGCTGCGCAGTTCTGCCACGTTCAAGGGCCCGCCCACGCCATGATAGGCATCGGCGCCACGTTCGCAATGCTCGGCGCGCTTGAAAAGGGGCAGCACGTCGGCATAGCCCCAGCCGCGGTTGCCCAGCGCCGCCCAGTCGTCGTAGTCGCGCGCATGGCCGCGCGTGTAGATCATGGCATTGCTGGAACTGCTGCCACCGAGCGTCTTGCCGCGTGGCCAGTACATGCGCCGGCCATGCAGCTGGGCCTGGGGCTCGGTGAAATAGCGCCAGTTCAGCTTGCGGCTCAACATCAGGTAGACGATGCCCATCGGATTGGCGCTGATCGGATTGCCGATGACATTCTC
>JAZJYP010000100.1:3466-9307 GCA_040390345.1 Pseudomonadota bacterium
CCGAAACCAGCTTGAATACCACCGCGATATCTACGGCCGGGCCCGCTTCGAGCAGGCAAACGCGATGGGCTGGGTTGGCCGAGAGCCGGTTGGCCAGTACGCAGCCGGCCGAACCGCCGCCCACGATGAGGTAGTCGTAAGTATCCATGCGCCATATTGGACGCCAACCCCGGCCCAGCGCAAGGATTGTTTCATTACTTTGTGAGCCATCAAGGCCCCTTTACGGCGCGCGCCGCCGCGCTACGGTAAACTACGGCCTTGCTATCAGAAAGCCCCACCCATGGATGACCTGTTCAAGACCGAGCCCGCGCCGCCCCTGGCCGAAGCGCTGCGCCCGGCCACGATCGACGAAGTGATCGGCCAGAGCCACTTGCTCGCGCCGGGCAAGCCCCTGAACCTGGTGTTCCGCTCGGGCAAACCGCACTCGATGATCCTGTGGGGCCCGCCTGGCGTGGGCAAAACCACGCTGGCGCGCCTGACGGCCTTCGCCTTCGATTGTGAATTCATCGCCCTGTCGGCGGTGCTGTCGGGTGTGAAGGATATCCGCAGCGCCATCGAACAGGCCGAACAGTACCTGGCCCAGGGCAAGCACACGATCCTGTTCATCGACGAAATCCACCGCTTCAACAAGTCGCAGCAGGATGCGCTGCTGCCCTTCGTCGAATCGGGCCTGGTGACCCTGATCGGCGCGACGACGGAAAACCCTTCGTTTGAAGTCAATTCGGCGCTGCTCTCGCGCGCCCAGGTGTATGTGCTCAAGGCCCTGACCGACGCCGAGATGCTGCAGCTGCTGGCGCGCGCGCGCGAACGCGTGCTCACGCAGCTCACGTTTGACGACGTCGCCATTGCCACCCTGATTGGCTACGCCGACGGCGATGCGCGCCGCTTCCTCAACCTGCTCGAGCAGACCAAGACCTCGGCCGAGGCGTCCAAGGTTAGCCACATCACGGGCGAGTTTGTCGACAACGCGCTCACGCTCAATTCGCGCCGCTTCGACAAGGGCGGGGACAATTTCTACGACCAGATCTCGGCCCTGCACAAGTCCGTGCGCGGCTCGCACCCGGACGCGGCCCTGTACTGGCTGTGCCGCATGCTCGACGGCGGCGCCGACCCGCAGTACCTGTTGCGACGGATCGTACGCATGGCCTGGGAAGACGTCGGCATCGCCGACCCACGTGCCATCCAGATCGCCAACGATGCCGCCGCCACTTTCGAGCGCCTGGGCTCTCCCGAAGGCGAACTGGCACTAGGCCAGGCAGTGATCTACCTGGCCATCGCCGCCAAGAGCAATGCTGGCTACAACGCCTACAACCGCGCCGTCGCCTTTGTGAAGCAGGACAAGTCACGCGAAGTGCCGGTCCACCTGCGTAACGCGCCGACCAAATTGATGAAGGAGCTGGGCTACGGCCACGAGTACCGCTACGCCCACGACGAGCCGCACGCCTATGCGGCCGGCGAAACCTACCTGCCTGAAGGGATGGCCGAGCCACACTGGTATGAACCGGTGCCGCGCGGGATCGAAGCGAAGATCGCCGAAAAGCTGGCCTGGCTGCGCAGCCTCGACGAAGACGCGCGCGGCTAGGCTCGCTCCGCCAAAATTGCAGCCTGCGCCGCGTTTTGCACGCTTCGTCGCACACCGATGGAAGCCTGGGAAGTGAATCGCTATAGTTCAACCATACCGAACCGATTCACCATCAGGAGCCGATCATGAAAGTCCGTAAAAATCTCGAAGCAGTCTTCCTCGCTGCTGCCGTCATCGGCACCTTCGCCACCTACGCAACTGCCGCCGTGCCGACCTACCACGCGACGAAAAATGCGCAATTGACCAGCGTCGTCGCCGACGCCAGGATGCAGGTCGTCGTCATCAAAGGCAAACGCCTCACCGCAGTCGAAAAAGCCCAGCTGAATTAATCGGGGGAGCAGGGCCTCCCTCGTTTTCCCCTTTCTCTGCACGTCCTCGCGCCGCCCGGCGCATTCTTTTTTTCTCCTCCATGAATCTCGATCGCTTCACTTAGCGCCTGTAACGGCGGGCTGTATGCATCGCTCCCTGTTTTCGACGGCTCGCTCCGCGATTTCGACACTTCGTCGCAAGGCGGTGGAATATGTATATGTGCAGCGCTAAAGTACACACATCGAAACACGATTCACCCACCAGGAGATGATCATGAAAGTCCGTAAAAACCTTGAAGCTGTTTTCCTTGCCGCCGTTGTCGTGGCCACCTTCGCCAGCCTCGCGAGCGCCGCCGTGCCAAGCCACCACAGCGCCCGCCACAGCGCCCAGGCCATCGCCGCCGGTGCAGTGCCGATGCAAGTGGTCGTCGTCAAGGGTAAACGCCTGACCGCCGCCGAGAAGGCGACGCTGAACTAAAACTGCGTGGGAAGTGCTGTCGGCTTGGTACAATTGTCGTTTTCGACATTTAGCCCCAGCCCGATAATGATAGATATTCAACTTCTCCGCAAAGACATCGACACCGTCGCAGCGCGCCTTGCGACCCGCAAGTTCCAGCTCGATGTGGCCGGTTTCACTGCCCTGGAAGCAGAACGCAAAGCGATCCAGACGCGCACCGAAGAACTGCAGGGCAAGCGCAATTCGCTGTCCAAGCAGATCGGCATGATGAAGGGCAAAGGCGAAGACACCACGGCCCTGATGGCGGAAGTGGGCGGCCTGGGCGACGAGCTCGAAGCCGACAAACACGCCCTGACCGAGGTGCAGGCCAAGCTGGCCGCCTTCATGGAAGCGGTGCCGAACCTGCCGCACGCCTCCGTGCCAGTCGGTACTGACGAAA
The DNA here is from genome assembly GCA_040390345.1 of Pseudomonadota bacterium. GTDB lineage: Bacteria > Pseudomonadota > Gammaproteobacteria > Burkholderiales > Burkholderiaceae_D > Telluria_A. The sequence continues at coordinate 6,253 of JAZJYP010000100.1, forward strand.
GCGGGAACGTGGAAGTGCGCAAGGTGGGCACGCCACCGAGCTTCGACTTCGAGGTCAAAGACCACGTCGACGTGGGCGCCAAACTGGGCCTGGACTTCGATGTCGCCACCAAATTGACCGGCTCACGCTTTTCGGTGATGAAGGGCGGGATCGCCCGCCTGCACCGCGCGCTGGCCCAGTACATGCTCAACACCCACACTGGTGAGCATGGCTACACCGAGTGCTACACCCCCTACATCGTCAATGCCGACTCGCTGCGCGGCACCGGCCAACTGCCCAAGTTCGAGGCGGACCTGTTCGCCGTGAAGAAGGGCGGCCAGGAAGGCGAGGGCGAGGCCCTGTACCTGATCCCGACCTCGGAAGTCTCGCTGACCAATATCGTGCGCGATGAAATCGTCGCCGCCGACGCGCTGCCGATCAAGATGACGGCACACACCCCATGCTTCCGCTCCGAAGCGGGCAGCTACGGCCGCGACACGCGCGGCATGATCCGCCAGCACCAGTTCGACAAGGTGGAAATGGTTCAGGTAGTGCATCCGGATACCTCCTATGACGCGCTGGAAGAGATGGTTGGCCACGCCGAAGCGATTTTGAAGAACCTGGGCTTGCCGTACCGCGTGATGTCGCTATGCACGGGCGACATGGGCTTTGGCGCCTGCAAGACCTACGACCTGGAAGTGTGGCTGCCGGCGCAGAACACCTACCGCGAGATTTCGTCCCTGTCGAACTGCGAAGCTTTCCAGGCACGCCGCATGCAGGCGCGTTTCCGCAATGCCGCCGGCAAGCCGGAACTGGTACACACGCTGAACGGTTCCGGCCTGGCCGTGGGCCGCACCCTGGTGGCAGTGCTGGAGAACTACCAGCAGGCCGACGGCAGCGTAACTATTCCGGACGTGCTGCGTCCGTACATGGGTGGTCTGGAGCGCCTGGCAGCAGCCTGATTTTTGGAGAAAATGGAATTTTGCTCTTCCATTTTCGCCAAAGCCTGCTATAATCTTTGTCTCTTGCAACACGACCCGCAAGTGATAGCACCGAATCAGGAGAGGTGGCAGAGTGGTCGATTGTACTTGACTCGAAATCAAGCGAAGGGGCGACCCTTCCGAGGGTTCGAATCCCTCCCTCTCCGCCAGTAGTAGGAAAAAAACCGCTGACTCAGCGGTTTTTTTTCGCCCGTTCCATAGAGGGAAACGGCGATTTCACTGTCCAGCATGATCCACCGCAAACCGCTGCTATCCGCCTTTCGCACATGGGTAGGAACGTGGGTAGAATGGGCGAGGTGGTAGTTTGGCGGAGAAAATGACGCTCAGGTGGAACAAGCTGTCGGCCCTGGCAGTGAACAGTGCCCGCACACCCGGCTATTACGGCGATGGTGGCGGCCTGTGGCTGCAGATGTCACCATCCAGTGCATGCAACTGCATGCTCGCTCCGGAGAGGCCCTGCGCGCTGGCGCGGGCATCTATTACGGCTCCAATTGGCTGAAAGTGAAGTGCGCCGCGATACCGAAAAAAATCCCCCAGCAAAGAGAAAAGCCCTGGGTATTTCTTTCCAAGGGGGTATGGTGACTCCTCAGTCCGCCTTACGCACGCCGGGCGGATGCCACACTCCCTGGAGCATCGTCGCCCTTGGATAGTAGGCGCGCAGTGTGAGGTTGAAGGGACCGGCAGGCACAGGCAGCCAGTTCGACTCCAACGCGGCGCCCGGCGAGGTGGACCGAATGTACAGCGTGAGAGAACCGTCTGCACCGTGCTGCATCTTGTCGCGGTCACCCAAGGCGTAGCGCTTAAGCGGATTCGGCACCGGGAAAGCCTCATTGTCGTACACGGTCACGGACCAGAAGGCCCGCACCGGCGGCAGCTCGTCCTTGTTGAAGCGCAAGGTGTAGGCAGTGTTGCCGTTCAGCGGCTTGCCGTCGATGTCGGCGTAGCTTATGCCATACATAGAGTCCTCCGGCGTGTTGGCCGCAAGTCCGGTCAGCGCGACGGCCGCGCGGGTCAGATAGCTGTTGCCGTACACACCGATATTCTCCGGCGACATCATCCAACCATTGATGCGTGGCGCCAGCCGTGCAATCTTGCCCGCCATCAGCTTTAAAGCGTCCGGCGCAGCGCGCTGCAAACCGCGCTGTACCGCGGGGGCAGCTTTGGCTAGGTCGAACGGTTTGCCAGGTTCGAGTCCAATGGGCTTTAGGCGCGCCAGGATGGCCTGGTCCGTCAGGTGCGGCGCGTGGCGCGACATCAGCGCTGCCGCCTGGGCAAAGAAGGCGGCTGCCGGCATGGCGTTCACCTGCTGCATGGGCGGAGTCTGGTTGTCCACCGCAGGATCGAGCGCAGCGGCGGCTGGCGCCAGCTGCGGCTTGCCCCACAGGCTGAGCGGCGTCAGGCGCATGCCGTCCTGGAAGGACTGCACGGCAGCATAATCTGCCTCGCCATTGGTTTGCGTGCGCCCGACCAACATGATCACGCTGGTGGGGGCCTCGATGCGCTCCACGCCTGCCGGCAGCTTGCCGCGCCAGCCCGGAGCCACCACCGCGAAGCTGCGCGCGCCGTCGCCCGACGTGCGCGAGCCGGGCGAGGCGAAAATATCGGTCCACATATCCATCAGCGGCAGCAGATAGTAGCGGCCCAGGTTATCCGGTGTGGAGACGATCACCGGCTCTTTCGTCACGTCGAGCCAAACGAAGGAGTACAGCGTATCAAAGTTCGGCCGCACAATGTCGCGGTACTCACCGGGCGGGTATGTGCGGATGTGGGCCCAGGCGTTGACAGGTGCGCGGCCCCGCACCTGTTCCGCTGCAGTGACGTTCGTCACCTGCCGGCGCATGGTGTCCATCGTCACCAGCGGATAGGCGTAGACGTAAGCCTCGATGCCAATCTCATAGGCCTCTTGTTCGGTCACAGGCGCGGCCTGCACGGTTGTAGCACTGCAAAGCACGCCTGTGGCAAATAGCGTAGCGCCGAGTACGCGGATCAGTTTCAGGGACATAGGACTCCTCATTTCAGTAGCTCGAATTCGCCGGGGCGCCAGGTCTTGTCGAACCACGGCTGCAGCGGGCCGT